>CAZNZH010000013.1:0-19007 GCA_964577445.1 uncultured Myxococcales bacterium | reverse complement strand
ACACCGCGAGGCAGGGCCGACAGAGGCGCCGTGTGCGGTGGCCGATCAGGTCTACTGGCGGGCGGCGGTGGCTTGACTGACTCAAGATCGCCCAGGTACGGTTTCGGACGCGGTGCCTTGAGCTTGACTCAACCGCACCGGAGGCTAGGTTAAAGGCTCCCGTGCACCCCGCATCGGGCGGATCTTCCCACCGTGCGTGGCCCTCGACGGGTGCCTCGGCCGCGGAGGAGTCGAATCGATTCAACGCACGCCGTGCGCGTGAGGGAGCCCCACCATGACTCAGACCCGACCCACCGCCGCCCCCCGCAAGGCCGGCCGGCGCGCGAGTGGCCCTGCGATCACCGTGAGCAAGACGGACTACGAGCGCCTGCTGCGGCTCATCGACCAGCACACGTCAGGTCCGCAGGCCGAGCTGGCCGCCGCGTTGGACGACGAGCTGTCGCGTGCCACGGTCGTCGACGCGGACGCCGTCCCGTCGGACATCGTGAAGATGCACTCGACCTGCGTGTTCCGCTTTGAGGACACGCGGGAGGAGCGCGAGATCACGTTGGTTTACCCCATCGAGGCCGATCTCGAGACAGGCCGCGTGTCGGTGCTTGCGCCCATCGGGGCGGCGCTGCTGGGCATGTCCAAAGGGAAAAGCATCACCTGGCCGACGCCGAAAGGGCCGCGCCGCGTGCGGGTGATGAGCGTGCGCCACGATCCCGATCCTGAGCCGAGCACGACACCGCCGGTTCCGTAGAAGCCGCGGGGCAGGGGGAGCCGGGAAGACCGGCTCCCCCCCTTGCCCGCAGCGAAAGGCGGGGGAGGCGTGGGACGGGTCCACTGCCGTCTCGGTTTCGAGGGGCGAGGGTGGTCCCACGCTCGCCGCCCCTGGCAGCGCACCAGCGCTATCGGAGGACAGCCCGGAGGCGACCCTCGACGCGCGTGCGGCGGTGGAGTTGAACAGGACCCGCCGCGGCTGAGGGGGACTGGGCGGGTGTCGCAATTTCGTTGACCGCGAATCGCCGATGGTGACGATAGCGGCCGGCTTGGTGAACCGTTGTGGGTGGATGCGGCGTCTCGGCGCCCCCTTCTGTGCTGGCTTCGGCGCCCGCTTTGGCGGTGGCGCTCGGTGGAGTTGGTGATGGGCGGACCTGCCTTCTTGCTTTGCTGCGCCACGCTGCTCTGGGGGTTTTGGGGCTTCGCCAATAAGCGCGCGGTGTTGCTGGCGCACCCGCTGGATGTCCAGTGGGCCTATGCGATCCCGTTCGCGATCTCGATCCCCGCCTTCTGGTGGCTGGCGCGTCGCGCAGTCCCGGGGGTGATGCCGGACGCGGCTGGCATCGCTTGGTCGGTGGGGGCTGGCGCATCGACCATCGCGGGGCTGCTCTGCCTTCTCTACGCGCTGCGGGTGACCAGCGCGTCGTCGGCTATCGCGTTCACGTCGGCCTACCCGGTCGTCGCCATGCTGTTCTTGTCGGCCGCGGGCATCGAGCCGCTGACGCCGCGCCGGCTTGTCGGCTGCGCTATCGTCACCGCTGGGCTCCTGGTGCTGCAGTGGGAGCCGTCGGCCCCGGCGAGCCCGACGCTGGCGATGCGCTGAGGTCCCCGCCGGGCCGCTGCGGCACGCCGCCGGCGGTCGGGGCTCTCTTCGGTCCCGCCGGGCCCGCCGGTTCTGTGGGTTGCGCCGGCGTCGACGCGCGCCGGGCACTCGACGCTTGCCAAGGGATAGATATCCGCGTATCAAGATACCGCGATGCCGAATCTCTCCGACAGCTCGGACCTCTTGCGCCTCTTGGCCGACCCCACGCGGATTCGCCTGATGGCGTTGCTCGGCCACGAAGACCTGACCGTGGCCGAGCTGTGCCACGTCACGGGACTCAGCCAGTCGCGGGTCTCGACGCACCTCGGGCGGCTTCGCGAGGCGTCGCTGGTGCGCGACCGGCGCGAGGGCAGCTTCTCGTGGTACGCGCTCGCCGAAGACGCCATGGGTGAGGCGGCCCGGCGGACCTGGCGGCTCGTGCGCGAGACCACCACTGACCCGCTGCTGACCCAGGACCGGGCGCGCGCCGACCAGGTAGTCCGCGAGCGCGCGGCCGGCAGCACCTGGGCCGAGAGCGTCGCCGGCCAGATGGCGCGCTACTATTCGCCCGGCCGCACCTGGGAGTCCCTGGCCCGCGGCGTGCTTGGGCTGGTCACCGCCGGCGACGTGCTGGACGTCGCCTCGGGCGATGGCGCCGTGGCCGAGATGGTGGCGCCGCGGGCGCGCTCGGTGACGTGTCTGGACATCAGCGACAAGGTGGTCGCCGCCGGCCGCGCGCGGCTCGCGCACCTGCCCAACCTGCGCTTCGTGCGCGGCGACATGCACGCGCTGCCCATGGAGGCCGCGACCTTCGACGCGGTGCTGCTGATGACCGCGCTGGCGTGGACTCGCGAGCCGGCGCGCGTGCTGGCCGAGTGCGCGCGGGTCTTGCGGCCCGGCGGGCTGCTGTCGGGCACCGCGCTGGCCGCCCACGGTCACGCCCAGGCGGTCGCCGGCTTCGACCACCAAAACAGCGGGGTCGCCCCAGAGCGCCTCCGCGAGCTGCTGATTGTCGCTGGGTTTGAGGTCGCGCTCTGTGCGCCGACCTCACGGGAACGGCGCAGCCCACACTTCGAGATCCTGACCTTTCACGCCCGATTGCCGGAGGCCTGTTCATGAGCAACCAAGCCCGAGATCTGCGAGTCGCCGCACTGCACAAGGCTCTCACCGAGCGCATCCTCGTCCTGGACGGCGCCATGGGCACCATGATCCAGGGCTACGAGCTCACCGAGGCGGACTACCGCGGCGAGCGCTTCAAGGACCACCCGCGCGACCTGCGCGGCGACAACGACCTGCTGGTGCTGACGCGGCCCGAGGTCATCGCCGCGATTCACCGGGCCTACCTCGAGGCCGGCGCGGACATCTTGGAGACGAACACCTTCAACTCGACGTCGCTGTCGCAGGCCGACTACGCGCTACAGCCGCTGGCGCGCGAGCTGAATCGCGAGGCGGCGCGGCTGTGTCGCCGAGAGGCCGACCGCATGACCGCCGAGACGCCCGACCGCCCGCGCTGGGTCGCCGGCATCCTCGGGCCGACAAGCCGCACGGCGTCGATCTCGCCCGACGTGAACGACCCGGCGGCGCGAAACGTGCGCTACCCCGAGCTGGTCGAGGCCTACACCGAGGCCATCGAGGGGCTGGTCGAGGGCGGCGCCGACATCCTGATGGTCGAGACGATCTTCGACACGCTCAACGCCCGGGCGGCGCTCTTTGCGCTGCTGGCACACCGCGAGCGCACCGGCATCGAGCTGCCCATCATGGTGTCCGGCACCATCACCGACGCCAGCGGCCGCACGCTGTCCGGGCAGACGCCTGAGGCGTTCTGGATCTCGGTCTCGCACGCCAAGCCGCTGGCCATTGGGCTGAACTGCGCGCTGGGGGCGTCGGAGCTGCGGCAGCACGTCGCCGAGATCTCGCGGGTGGCCGACACCTACGTCAGCGCGCACCCGAACGCGGGGCTGCCCAACGAGATGGGCGGCTACGACGAGACGCCGGCGACCATGGCCGAGCAGCTCCGCGAGTGGGCCGAGAGCGGGCTGTGCAACATCATCGGCGGGTGCTGCGGGACCACGCCGGAGACGATTCGCGCCATCGCCGACGCCGTGCGGGGCGTGGCGCCGCGGCAGATCCCCGAGATCCCGCGGCGGCTGCGGCTGTCGGGGCTACAGCCGCTGGTGAAGGGGCCGGACTCGCTCTTCCTCGACATCGGCGAGCGCACCAACGTCACCGGGTCCGCGCGCTTTCGGGACCTGATTCAGGCCGGCGATTACGAGGGTGCGCTGGACGTGGCGCGCCAGCAGGTCGAGAGCGGCGCGTCGCTCATCGACGTGAACATGGACGAGGGGATGCTCGACGGCGAGCACGCGATGCAGGTGTTTTTGGACCTCGTGGCGGGCGAGCCGGACATCAGCAAGGTGCCGGTGGTCGTGGACTCGTCGAAGTGGACGGTCATCGAGACGGGGCTTCAGTCGTTACAGGGCAAGGGCGTGGTGAACTCCATCAGCCTCAAGGAGGGCGAGGAGCCCTTCCTCGAGCAGGCCAAGCTGGTGCGGCGCTACGGTCACGCGGTCATCGTGATGGCCTTCGACGAGGACGGGCAGGCGGATACGGTCGAGCGGAAGGTGAGCATCTGCGAGCGCTCGTACCGGCTGCTGGTCGACAAGGTCGGCTTTCCGCCCGAGGACATCATCTTCGACCCGAACATCTTCGCTATCGCCACGGGCATCGAGGAGCACAACGGCTACGCGGTGGCCTTCATCGAGGCGATCCCGCAAATCAAGGCGGCGCTGCCGCACGCGCACATCTCGGGCGGGGTCTCCAACGTGTCGTTTTCGTTTCGCGGGCAAAACGCCGTGCGTGAGGCGATTCACTCGGTGTTTCTGTACCACGCGATCCGGGCCGGCATGGACATGGGCATCGTCAACGCCGGCGCGCTGGCGGTGTACGACGACATCCCGGCGGAGCTGCGCGAGCGGGTCGAGGACGTCGTGCTGAATCGGCGCGCGGACGGCACCGAGCGGTTGCTGGAGATCGCGGCGGCGGCGGGGCCGGGCGCGAAGGGGGCCGAGGAGGACGTCGCTTGGCGGGATGCTTCGGTCGAAAAGCGCATCGCCCACGCGCTTGTGCACGGCAACACGCGCTACATCGAAGAGGACACCGCGGAGGCGATGGCGAAGCTGGGGCGGCCCATCCTGGTCATCGAGGGGCCGCTGATGGACGGCATGAACGTGGTCGGTGACCTCTTCGGCGCCGGCAAGATGTTTCTGCCCCAGGTGGTCAAGAGCGCGCGGGTGATGAAGAAATCCGTCGCTTGGCTGCTGCCCTATCTGGAGGCCGAAAAGGAGGGCGGCGCGGCGCCGAAGGGCAAGATCCTCATGGCCACGGTCAAGGGGGACGTCCACGACATCGGGAAGAACATCGTCGGCGTGGTGTTGCAGTGCAACAACTACGAGGTCATCGACCTCGGCGTCATGGTGCCCGCGGAGACGATCCTGCGGACCGCGCGTGCCGAAAACGTCGACGCCATCGGGCTCTCCGGGCTGATCACGCCGTCGCTGGATGAGATGCGCTACGTCGCGAGCGAGATGAAGCGGCAGGGCTTCACGCTGCCGCTGCTCATCGGCGGAGCGACCGCCTCCGAGGTGCACACCGCGGTGAAGATCGACCCTGCGTATAGCGGCCCGGTCCTCTACGTGACCGACGCGTCGCGCGCGGTGGGCGTGGTCGGGAACCTGCTGAACGCGGAGACCCGGGACGAGTACGTCCAGACCGTGGGCGACCGCTATGAGTCGGTGCGCGAAGCGCGGGCGGCACGCACCGATGGCGTCGGCCGCGCGTCCCTCGCTGAGGCGCGGGCCAACCGGCTGGCCATCGACTGGGCCGCCGAGCCGCCGCCGCCCGCGCCGCTCAAGCCGGGCCTGACCGTCATCGACCCGCAGCCGCTGGCCGAGCTGGTGCCCTACATCGACTGGAGCCCGTTCTTTCAGACCTGGGAGCTCAAGGGCCGCTACCCGGCGATTCTCGAGCATGAGGTCGTCGGCGAGGCCGCCCGCGGCCTGTTCAACGACGCGCAGGCCATGCTCGAGCGCATCGTGAGCGAGGGCTGGCTCGAGGCCCGCGGCGTGGTCGGCCTCTACCCGGCGCAGAGCGACGGCGACGACCTCGTGATCTATGAGGATCACACGGCGAAAAAGGTGCTGGCGCGGATGCCGATGCTGCGCCAGCAGGCGCGGAAGTCGGTCGACCGCCCCAACCTGTGCCTGGCCGACTACCTGGCGCCGGTAGAGAGCGGCGTCGTCGATACGCTCGGCCTCTTCGCGGTCACGACGGGCCACGGGATCGACGCGCACATCAAGCGCTTGGTCGCCGAGCAAGACGACTACAGCGCGATCCTGCTGAAAGCGCTGGCGGACCGGCTCGCCGAGGCGATGGCGGAGGCGGTCCACGCGCGGGTGCGCCGCGAAATCTGGGGCTACGCGGCCGACGAGGCGCTCAGCAACGACGCGCTCATCGCCGAGCAGTATCAAGGGATCCGCCCCGCGCCCGGCTACCCGGCCTGCCCCGACCACACCACCAAACGCGTGCTCTTTGAGCTGCTGGGCGCCACCGAGCGCGCGGGGATGATCCTGACCGAGGGGTTCGCGATGCTGCCCGCCTCGTCGGTCTCGGGCCTGTATTTTGGCCACCCGCGCTCCCGCTACTTCGGGCTGGGGCGCATCGAGCGCGACCAGGTCGCCGACTGGGCGCTGCGAAACGGCGTCGACCTGGAGGCCGCCGAGCGCGCGCTGAGCGCGAGTTTGGCTTACGGCGTGTAGCTGCTGCGCTGCAACAACAGATGGGCCGAGGTGCGGCGCTCGCCCGTCGTCGCGGAGCGGGTCCACGGCGACACGCCCCACGGTCTGCGTTCGGATGCGCCTTCCTATAGTATGGGGCAATCGAGCTTGTTCGATGGGAACCCCGAAGGTGCTTCATGGCCAAGATCCACCTGGCGCTCGTCGCGGCGATCGGCTTGGCGTGTGGGAGTGCGGGTTGCGGGGTGAGCGGCGGCGGGGGCGGCGGCGACGCGGATCTCGCGCGACCTGACGCCGGCGTCGTCGACGCGGCAGCCGATGCGGACAGCGGCGTCGCGCCGGAGATCTCTGTGGACGCACCGCTCAGCGTGGTCGGGCTGGCCCCAGGTCGCGGCGACACCGGCGGCGGCTTGGAGGTGCGGATTCGTGGGGCCGGGCTGCGCGGCGTGGCCGAGGTCCGCTTCGGCGCCACGCTCGCGGCGGGCTGGCGCACCGAGAGCGACCGCGAGGGCGTCGCCGTCACGCCGCCGCACCCCGCGGGCGTCGTGGACGTCGTGGTGCGCGACGTCCACGGCGCCGAGGTGCGGCTGGAGTCGGCCTTTGTCTTCGAAGAGCCCGTCGTCATCTCGGCGATCGAGCCGCCGGCGGGCAGCGTCCGCGGCGGCGAGCCCGTGCGGCTGACGGGCGCCGGCTTCAGGGCGGACGCGGTGGTGACTGTCGGTGGGATGCGCGCGGTGTCTGTGGCGCTCGACGCGGACGGCGGCCTCAAGGCGCTTACGCCTGAGGGCGTGCAGGGCCCCGCGGACGTGTTCGTGCGCAGCGGGGACGGGCTGGGCGCGTTGGCCGGGGGATTCACATACTACGCCGCGCCCGCGCTGCGTTCGGTCGCGCCGGTGGCCGGCCCGCGGTGGGCGGCGACGCCCGTGGTCTTATTGGGCGAGGGGTTCAGCGACGACGCGGTGGTGAGCGCGGGCGGGCGTGCGCTGCTGGATGTGGTCGTGGTCTCCCCCAGCCGCATCGAGGCGGTCGTTCCTGCGCTGGAGGGCCCGGGCGGGGCCATGACCGGCGACGTGGTGGTCACGGTCGCCGCGGGCGAGGCCGCGCTCTCCGGCGCGTTCACATGGCTGCCCGCCGTCGCCGGGGCGCCCACCGTGCACGCGGTCGTGCCGGGTTTCGGCGCCCTCGCCGGCGGGGAGGTCGTGTCGGTCGTGACCAGCGGGTTCGCCGGTTTGTCAGACGCCGTCACGGGATTCGGGGAGGCTGACGCCGCGCCGGCCAGCCCGGCCGCGGGCGCCGATGTGCTCTCGGTGCGCGTGCCCGCGACCGTGGCGCCGGGCCGCGTGGACGTGACGGTCAGCGCCGGGGCACAAGCGGCGGCCCTGGCCAGCGCCTACGAATACCGCGCGTCACCGCGCATCGTCGAGGTGGCGCCCAACCTCGGCGGGGCCGAGGGCGGCACGGCCATCGTGGTGCGCGGTGAGGGCTTCACCCCAGACGTTCAGCTCAGCGTGGGGCCCCTTGCCGCCGCGACCCTCGAATACGTCGACGCTACCACGCTAAAAGCGACGACCCCGCCCGGCAGCCCCGGGATGGCGACGCTGCGGGTCGAGCAGGCCGGCGGCAGCGACGTGCTCGCCTCCGGCTTTCACTTCGTCGCCAGCCCCAGCCTCGACGCCCTGAGCCCACCCGCCGGAAGCGTCGCCGGTGGCACCCTCATCCGCGTCCACGGCGCGGGCTTCGCGTCCGGCACGACCGTCGCCATCGGCGGCAAGCCCGCTCGCGATCTCCGCGTGCTGGGACCGACCCTTCTCGAGGCGCGCACCCTCGGCGGCGACCCCGGCCGCGCCGACGTCACGCTGTCGGTCCCGGGCCACTCCCCGGTGGTCGCCAAGGGGCTCTGGCTCTACTTCGACCCGGCGGCCGAGGCCGGCTTTTGGGGCCCCGCCATCCACCGCAACCTGGACGTGACCGTCTACGATCGCGTCTCGGGCCAGCGCGTGGAAGGCGCGATGGTCATCGTCGGGCCGGCCGCCACCACCTCACTCCGCGGCTACACCGACGCCGCCGGCCAGGTGACCTTCGGCCGCGCCGAGCTCAGCGGCCCCCAGACCATCAGCGCGAATAAGGACGGCTTCGCGGTCACGTCCATCGTCGGGGTCGACGCCAGCCACATCGCGCTCGGCATCGACCGCATCCCGCAGTGCTCCGATCTCCCAGACGACCTCCCGTGCAGCCCGCCGCCGGGCCAATCGGCGACCCTCGACGGCTCAGCCAGCGGCAGCTTCAAGGGCGTGAAGATCCCGTGGGGGAGCTGCGACACCGCCACCATCAAGCCCGGCGGCCTGTGCGGCGCGTGCACCACCGACGCCGACTGCGGTGGCCGCCCCTGCGTCGACATCCCGGACCAAGGCCGCTACTGCACGGTCGGGTGCGCCGGGCCGGCGGACTGCCCGACGGGCTACGGCTGCTACTCCCTCGGCGGTGACATCGGCCTGGCCTGCGTGCCCTCAGGCGGCGAGCTGCGCGTCTACTGCGACGTGACCAACCCGTCGACCAGCTCCCAGGACGCCATCCCCTACCCCGGCGTCCTGGTCGGCCCCGACGGGCGCTTCAAGACGCCGACACGCCTCGGCGACTACGCGGTCTTTTGCTGGAGCGGCATCTACGCCGACGGGAAGTTCACGCCGGAGCGCCTCGGCGTCGCGCGCCACCAGGGCGCCCACCACGACGGCGAGATCGTGGTCGCCGACGTGCAACTGAACCACGTGATGCGCTCGGACATCGCGGTGGTGCTGGACCGCCCCGCGCTGGGCTCGCCGCTCAGCGAGACCGTCGAGCTGCGCAGCTTCCTCGACCTCGGCGGCGACGGCGTCCTCGAGCTGCCGCCCCGCGTGGCCATCGGGCGCGGCGCGCTCTCGCCTCGGCTGGTCCCCGCGCTGACCGGCGATCTCGCCGACGCCAGCTACACCTTCATCGCGGTCGTCTCGAGCGCGGAGGCGCCCGACGGCTACTCGGTGGTCATCAGCGAGGGCGTGACCGCGGTGGACTCGGACCGCGCGCTGCGGATGGGCGCGGGCGCCTTCGAGATTCGCCCCGGCGTCCCGACCACCGTGCGCGCGATGGTGCCGGTGGACGGCGCGCTCTTGGCCGTCGGCGATCGCGGCCTCATCACGCGAAACACAGGCGGCGACTGGTGGTTCGTGCAGCCGTCGGGGACCACGCGGACGCTGCACGCGGTGGCGGCGGTGCCGGGCGGACGGGCGATCGCGGTCGGTGAGGCGGGGCTGGCGCTTCACTACGACGGGCTGGTCTGGCGCGCGGTGCCCGCGGGCGACGAGAGCGGGACCCTGCGCGGGGTGTGGATGGCCGCAGCCGACCGCGCTTGGGCCGTGGGCAATACCCGCGTGTGGGCGTGGGACGGAAGCGCCTGGCAGCTTGAGGACGAGGCCCCGGCCGAGATTCATGCCATCACCGGGCGGGCCATCACCGGGCGGGCCGGCGACGACGGCGCGAGCCTCTTTTTAGCAGGCGCTGACGGGTTTTTCGCGTATCGCGGCCCCCACGGCGTGCTGGCGACGATCGCGACCGGAACCGAGGCCACCCTGGAGGCGGTCTGGGCCACGCCCGGCGGCGCGGTGTGGGCCGTCGGCGCGTCCGGCACCGCGCTCAGGATCGACGGCGAGATCGTCACGGCGACGCCGGTCCCGACCCATCACACGCTCCGGGCGGTCTGGGGCGATGAGAGCGGCGCCATCTGGGTCGCCGGCGACTTCGGGACGCTGGCGCGCTGGGACGGCGAGGCCTGGACCGACGCGCGCGTCCGGGGCTTCCGCTCGACGCTGTACGCCGTCTCCGGGACGGCGACAAACACCTGGGCGCTGGGGGCCCATGAGCTCGCGCTGGGCCCGATGATGGGGCTCCCCAAGCAGTTCTCGCCGCCCAAGGGCAGCAACCTCTTCCACGAGATGTCGTGGCTGACCGACACGACCCACCCGGCGCAGCTCGTGACGGCCACGGTGGATGACCAGTCGGCCCCCTGCGCTGCGTGCGGCGTCTACTTCGTCATCCCGTACGATCAACGCAGCGTCTACGCGCGCGGCGACGTCAACCACATCCGCTACCCCGACTTCACCGGCATCCAGGGCACCCGCGAGCCCCAGACCGGGCCGCGCACCCTGACGATCTACCGCGCGTGGCTGCGCGACGGCTTCGACTTCGACACCGCGAAGAACAGCGAGCTGCAGGGCGGCGGCTGGACCGCGTACTCGGTCTTTCAGCGCGTCGTGCACCCGCCCGAGCTCGTCAGCTTCTGACCGCCCCGGCGCGTCGGGCCGGCTACGGCTTGGAGTAGACCTTGTCGAACTCGCTGTAGGCCGCGTCACCGCAAGACGGGCACTTTGAGCCGCCGCACTCCTTGCAGTACTTCGCCCCGCACTTTCGGCAGGTGCGCACGGGGAACCAGTTCGAGCTGAGGGCTTTCTGCGCTTTGCGACCGCAGCGGGGACAGGCGGAGAGGCTGGCCATAACGAATCCTTGGTCGGCGTGTCGTCACGGCGTGTGCCGCGACCCGCCCAGACTACCAGCCTCCGAATCGGCGCGCAGCTACGTCGAGCGCGGCGGCCTCAGCCGCGTGTCAGCCCTTGACGCAGACCACCTGGCGCAGTCGGTACACGACCTCGACGAGGTCGCCCTGCGCGGCCATCACGGCGTCGATGTCCTTGTAGGCCATGGGCGTCTCGTCGAGGACCTCGGCGTCTTTTCGGCACTCGACGCCCGCCGTGGCCTGGGCGTGGTCCTGTAGGGAGAAGCGCCTCTTCGCCTCGGTGCGGCTCATACGCCGCCCGGCCCCGTGGCTGCACGACTCAAACGACTCCGGGTTGCCCAGGCCGCGCACGATATAGCTCTTCGCACCCATGCTACCGGGGATGATGCCAAGCTCGCCACGGCCCGCGCGCACCGCCCCTTTGCGCGTCAGCCAGACCTTCTTCCCGTAGTGCTTTTCCTGGGCGACGTAGTTGTGATGGCAGTTGACCGCCTCGACCGACGCGTCGAAGGGAGGGATCTCGGGCTGGCCTGCCACGGCCCGCGCGACGGCGGCCATCATCAGCTCGCGGTTGAGCTCGGCGTAGCGCTGCGCCAGGCGCACGGCCCTCACGTAGTCCCAAAAGTACAAGGATCCTTCAGGTAAATAGGCGAGGTCCTGGTCGGGAAGCTGGATGAACCAGCGCCGCATCTCCTCTTTGGCCAAGCCGATGAAGTGGGTCCCGATGCGGTTTCCGAGGCCGCGTGAGCCCGAGTGCAGCATGAACCAGACTCGGTCGGCCTCGTCCAGACACACCTCGATGAAGTGGTTGCCGGTGCCCAGGGTGCCCAAGTGCCCGACGTTGTTACACCGCGCGAGCTTGGGGTGCCGCTCGCTCAGCGCGTCGAGCTCGCCGGCCAGCCCGGCCCAGGTCCGTTGCGCCGCCTCGCCGGGGTCGCCCCAAGCGCCCTTGTCGCGCGGCCCGCCGTTGTCGGTGCGCCCGTGCGGCACCGCGGCCTCGATGGCCGAGCGCACGCCCGCGAGGTCATCCGGCAACTGGCTGGCCGTGAGCGTCGTGCGGCACGCCATCATCCCGCAGCCCAAGTCGACCCCGACGGCGGCCGGCACGATGGCCCCCAGGGTCGGGATGACGCTGCCCACCGTCGCCCCCATCCCCCAATGCACGTCGGGCATGGCGGCCACCCACTTGTGGATGAAGGGTAGCCGCGCGACGTTCTCAAGCTGCCGGCGCGCCTCGGCTTCGACCTCGACCCCACGCGTCCACATCTTCACCGGCGACCCGCCGCTCGGGACCATCACCTCATCGAAACCAGCCACGCGCAGCCTCCTCTGGTACAGCAGACACCGCGCTCACCCCGCGAGCAGAGGCATCAGCCACGCTCGCAGCAGCGCGCGCAGCTCGGCCTCGGTGCGCTTCGGACCCGGGTCGGCGAGAAACGAGTGCAGCAGGCGCAAGAAGAGCTCGGCAAGGGAATCCAAGCGCGAGCTGGCGATCTTCGCGTCCCTCGCGAAGTGGCGGACGATCTCGTCCTGCACAAAGCGCAGCCCTAGCAGGTAGTTCAGGGTGAAGTGCTGGTCCGCCAGCGGCAGGTTGCCCAGCACTTGGTCGGTCGGGATCTCGCGGATGGCGAAGACCAGGCACTCGACGATCCGCTCGGCTGGGCTCGTCTCGCAAGCCACTCGGGCCCGCAGCCGCTCGAGGAAGCCGCCGCTCGACAGCACCGTGGCCGAGCGGAAGAGATCGTCGGCGTCGTCGAAGTAGCGGTAGACCGTCTGCCGCGTCACACCCGCCTCTGCGGCCACGTCGGTCAGCCCCGTCTTGGCCACCCCAAGGCGCTCGATGCACGCCCGCGCCGCGTCCAGGAGCACGCGCCGGGCCTCCGATGGCGTCGCCGGAGGCCGCCCATTCCAGGCCTTACGACGCACCACGAGACCTCGCCCTTGCTTTCGGCTTCATGCCATACATCATACATCTATCGTCATGCTGTATGATGGCAACCCACCCGGAGCCGCGCGTGCCCGATTTTTTCGCTGGTCCTGCTGGCATCGACGCCATCGACTGGCCACTCCTCGCCCTGTGCGTGTTCGGTTCGATCGCGGTGGGGCTCGCCATCTTCCACGCGGTCGCCGGATACTACCACCTACGCTACTACGTCCGCCGCCGCCACGAACCCGAGACCTGGAAGTGCCAAGCGAAGCGCTGGCTCAAGCCCGGACAGCAGCGCTCGGCCGCCCTGCTCTCCAGCTTCAACCTCGCCCTGGGCGGCCTCGTCTCAGGCCTGCTGATCTACGCGATCACCCAGGGCCTGCGCACCCCGGTCTACTTTGATGTCGCCGAGTACGGCTGGCCCTACCTCTTCGCGTCGGCCGTCCTGCTCTTCGTCCTCAACGACGCGGCGGCCTACTACGTCCACCGCTTCTTTCACCTCAAGCCGGTCTTTCGCCGCATCCACCGCCATCACCACAAGTTCATCGCCACCAGCCCCTACGTCACCGTCGCCGTCCACCCCATCGAATTGCTCTCGCTTCAGCTCTCTGCGTTCATCCCCATCTTCTTCATCCCGTTTCACCCCGCCGTCATCGGCTCCGTGCTGGTCTACATCCTCGTCTTCAACGTCATCGACCACTCCGGCGTCCGCCTCACCTCGGCCCTCCCCTGGCAGGGCCCCTCGACGTACCACGACGACCACCACGCCCACTTCCACTGCAACTTCGGGCAGCACCTCATGCTCTGGGACCGCCTCCACGGCACGCTGCGCCGCGAAAAACGCTCCTATGGCGTCGAGGTCTTCGGAGGCCGCGGCGCCGACGAGACCCCCGGCTCGAGCCCCGCAGCCCAGCCCGAGATCCCTCCCTCTATAAGGTACTGACCCATGCTCGCGACCTTGCCTTGGGAGCTGGCCCACGACCTGCCGTGGCACGTCTTCACCAACCCCGCGGCCAAGTGGGCGACCCAACCCTCCTTCGTGGTCGGCGAGTACCTCTTCATCCTGCTGGCCCTCGCCGCGCTCGTTCACGCGTGGCGCTCCGGCCGCGCGCACATGCTGGCCTGGGTCGCCGCCATCGTCGCCGGCACCGCCAACGACATGATCTTCATGGCGCTGCCGCTGGTCGATAACTTCTGGCAAGCGCAGGCCACCATCATGGTGACGCCGCGCCTGCCGCTCTACATCCCCTGCGTCTACGTCTGCTTCATGTACCTCCCGACCGTCTCGGTCTGGCGCCTGAACCTGCGCCCGCTCCCTCGCGCCACGCTGACGGGGCTCTGCGCCATCCTCTTTTACGCGCCCTACGACATCATCGGCGCGAAGTTCCTCTGGTGGACCTGGCACGACACCGACCCGCCCATCTCCGAGCGCATCTTGGGCGTCCCCATCGGCAGCACCATGTGGGTCATCGTCTTCACCGCGACCTTCGCCTACCTGCTCAATCGCGTCATCGACCGCGACCCCAAGCTGCCGCCCCGCCGCTTCGCCCTCGGCCTCGCCGCCGCCGCCGGCCTCTCGACCCTCCTCATGGTCATCCAGATGAGCCCGATCCAGGCCCTCACCGGCGGCAAGCCCAACGCCATCGGCCTCATGGTCGTCATCGTGCTCTACGCGGCCATCGCCATCTGGGGCATCCGCCGGTCCACCCCCGAGCCCCGCCGCCCGCTGGACCGCATCCTCATCGCCGCCATCTTCGCCTGGGCGGTCGTGCTGCCGACCATCCTCGCGACCAACGACCCGGCGACCCACCGCAGCACCAGCCTCCACCAGCCCTACGGCGCGTGCCACGTCGAGACCACCGATCTCACCGGCGCCTCCCGCTACGCCTACGTCTGCGCCGAAGACTTCGACGAGGACTACAGCTTCGACTGCCTCGACGCGCTGCCGGCAGCGGGCAGCGCCTGGTACACCGTGTGCGGCAAGGCCCACACCAACTTCCCGCTGTGGATGGGCACGGTCATGTCCCTGGCGATGCTCGGCGCGCTCGTCTACGCGTGGATGCTGGGCGCGTTCCGTCCGCCCCAGAAATGACCGAGGCGCGACCGGGAGACCGGCCGCGCCTCGGCGAGACACTCGACTACCCTGTGCGGGCTACGGCCGCTCGAGCCCCGCCGCGACCGGGTCGCCACCCATGTCGACGAAGGCGTCGAAGAGGAGCTGGCCCATGTAGTCGAAGTTGTGCGCCCACGCCCCCGGCTCTTTTTGGCTGATCTGGTAGTTGTGCGCCGCCCGCATCAGCGCTGGCGTCCACGCCTTGTAGCCGTTGGCGAAGCCGGTCTCCGCGGGGCTATCGCACTCCCCACCGCTCGAGTCGGTGTCCTTGAACCAGTAAGGGTAGGTGTGCGCGTCGTAGCAGATGGGCGCCGCCGCCGCCGCGACCTGCATCTGAAGCAGCAGCGCCTCGGCCATGCCGGAGATCTCACCCGACAGCGGCTCGGTGTTGCTGCCGTCGCCGTCGTAGTCGCCGGCGTGCTTCATGCCGCGGATGTCGGCGATCGTCGTCGCGGAGGTGTGGCACGCTTGGCAGTCCTTCAGCACGTCCTTGACGTCGAAGCTGTGGTTGCTTCCGCCGGGCTTGTGGCAGCTCGTGCAGTCGTTGCCACCCGGGTGACCCGTGGACCGCGTCGCGTAGGGCGCGGGCGGGTTCGGGTACTCGTAGCCCACGTGCGCCTCGCTGCCCATCTTGGTCGCGCCCGCCGGCAGATAGTGGACGTTTCGGAAGCCCAGGCTGCCGGCGGCGATCTTCGCGTCGATGGTCGCCGCCGACTCGCGACCCGAGTGACACGTCGCGCACAGGTTGCTCGAGTCCGCCTTGTCTGCCACGTCCAGCGTGATGCCGCTCGGGAAGGCCACCGACCCGACCTGCACCAGGTCGAAGCTGCCGTCGAAGCTCTCGTGGCACGTCGCGCAGTCGAGGCCGTTGGCCGTCTCGGTGACCTCCAGCCCAACCCCGTAGTCCAGGAAGAACCGGAACCCCTCCGAGCCACCGTGGCACTTCGAGCAGCTCGCGCTCACGGCCTCGTCCGCGTCCCAGTGACGGGCCGCCTCCGACGCGCCGTTGAAGTGCCCCGGGTCATCGCGGTGCAGCGTCGAGACGTCCAGCGGCGGCGTAATACCCTGGTTCAGGTCGAGGATGCTGTCGTGCATCACCTGGATGATGTACTTCGCGTTGTGGGCGAAGGACCCCGGGTCTTTCAGCGAGACCTGTTAGTTGTACGTCGCGCGCAGGATTCGCGGAGACCAGGACTTGTACGCGTTGGCGAAGCCGGCCTCGGTCGCGGAGCAGGCTCCGTCCCCGTCGGTGTCCTTGAACCAGTACGGGTAGACCGTCTCGCTGTAGCAGATGGCCGGCTGCGCCTGCGATGTCGAGTAGGCCTGAATCGCCGCCAGCAGCCGGTCGCGCACGCCAGCGAGCTCGAACCACATCCCCTCCGCGAGGTTGCCGTCGCCGTCGTAGTCGACGCCGGCCGAGGAGATCATGCGGATGTTGCGGAGGTCTTCCGTCTTCGTCACGCCCGCATGGCAGCCCTGGCACGCGTCCAGCCGCACCTCGAGGGTGTGCGGGTTGTGGCACTCGACGCAGGTGTCGCGGTCAGGCACGTGCCGGAAGCGGTGGTCGTACACCTTGCCTTCGTACTGGTAGCCGCCGCGCGCCGTCCCGGCGATCAGCGTGGCGCCAGCGGCGTAGTAGTGGATGTTGAGGAAGTTCAGCTTGTCGGAGATCTCGTCGGGGCCCGCCACGCCCGCGGCCGCGATGGCCGCGTCAACCGAGTCCGTCGACGCCCGGCCCTGATGGCAGGTCATGCAGCGCGCCTCTGGACCGAGGCCGCCGACCTCGACGCCGGACGGGAAGACCACCGAGTCCAGCGCAGACGCGGTCGGGTTGTGGCATGCCGCACACTCCACCGTGCTGCCGACGGGCACCGCGGCCTCGACCGAGCCGACCGCCGAGCCGTCATCGCCGATGAAGTCGCGGAAACCAGGCGTGCTGTGGCACTTCGCGCAGGTGGTGGGCACCACGGCCGGGTCCTCTTCGTTCCAGTGGTTGAACGCCTCAGCGCTCTTGTCGGCGTGTCCGCTCGAGAGCCACTCGTCATAGTACGGGATGTGCAGCGGCGGGATCTCGGGCTACGCGTCCGCCGCCGCGTCGGGGCCCTCGTCCGGCGCCACGTCCGGGCCGACATCGAGCTGGATGATGTCGGTGTCATCGGTCGCATCCGGCACGATGACGTCCGGCGCGTCCAAGGCGATGACGACGACGTTGTGCTCGCCGACGAGGCCGCTGTCGCTGCCCGTCGCCGTGATAACCGTCTCGCCCGGGCTGACCGGCGTCACGGTCACCTGCTTACCCGTGGCGGTCACCGTGGCGACGGCCGGGTCTTGGCTGGCCCAGGCATAGTCCTTGTCGGTGCCCTCGATGGTCGTCGCCGTCAGCGTCAGCGTCTGGCCCATCCGCACGCCGCTCTGGCCGCTGATGCTGACCGCGGGCAACTGCTCAGCCTCGGGCGCGGCACAGGCGGTCAACGCCGCGGTGATGATGAGAGCGGCGCTGGCGAGCCGGCACCTATGATAGTGGATGATCATGGAAAGGTCCTCCCTGGTTGCCCGGTATGCTGGGCGAGCGTACGGCGAGCACGCTGCAAGAAGCGAGCCGCTGGGAAATCGCCCGCGCTGCGCAGACGTCGCGTCCGGTAGGGTGATATGGCACCAATTTTGGGGTGAGCCAGGTGTGCCATCCGGCACGGTTTGCCGCGGGGCGGCGCCGTGGGCCGGCGATTCCGCCCGCGGCTCGTCGCCGCCCGGCCGCACAGACAAAGGCTCGGCGAACTTTGTGAGCCACCGGCGTGGATTTCGGCACGGATCCGGCAAGGGAGGGTCCCGTGTCCGTTCGAATCGCGCCGGTCACCGTCCGCCAATTCCTAAGGGTCTGTGTGAAAATACGTAGGTTGAGATCGCGAGGAGGCGCCTCACCAGCGCGCACTCGAAATCCGAAGCTGTATCTTGATACTGCGAGGGTTCGAGGGGGTGCTGGTGAGGATGCATCCGCTGCGAAATCGGCTTGGTTATTTTCATACAGACCCTAAGCCGAGCCAACCCCATGAGCCTCCCCCCAAGCGTATCGAAGCCTTCGCTGGGTCGCCGCCTGCGATACGCGCTGAGCGCGCTCGTCGCTGTGCCGATCATCGCGCTCGGCGCCCCCGACCAGGTGCGGATCCCGCCCAAAGCTCCGCACGAGAAGGGCGACCCCGCCGACGCCGCGCTCTTCTCCCATTGGGGGCACTCGGACTTCCAATGCTACAGTTGCCACCCCTCGATCTTTCCCCAACGCCGCGTCGGCTTCACCCACGCCGACATGGACGAGGGCCGGTTCTGCGGCGCGTGTCATGACGGCCAGCAGGTCTGGGCACCCAAAGGGAAGGGGGTCGACTGCGAGACGTGCCACGTCCCCGCAAAAGCCGATGACATCGACGAAGACGACATCTTCGGGATGTTTGGGGGGATGTCTGGGGACATGTTCGGGCCGCGGCCCGGGAGTAGATGACGGATGCCGCGCACACACTTCATAAGGCTCACCGCCCTCATCGCCCTCCTCGGATCGCCAGCGACGGCTCTGGCGGCGGAGGCGCCTCCCGAGGAGGCCGCACCCGCCACTGCGCCCGCGGCGGCGACCGAGACAGACACGCCCGAGATCCCGCCTGCCCCCAAGAGCCGCGCCGGGATTCAGGGCATCAAGCTGCCCGGCGGGATCCGGCTCAACGGACGCTTCGACATCGCGTACGAGCGCTCCGGCTACACGAAGGACCCAGCGGAGGGGGTCGATCGCCTCAGGAACTTCCACCACTTTGTCTTCTTGAGCCGCTCGGCCGACGATCCCTTCTTCTTCACCGCCGAGATCATCGACCAGACCTTCTACGAGATCGGCGCGCGCATCCGGCCCAAAGGAAAGGACTGGAGCGCGACAGTCCGCGCCGGCAAGATCCTCGTCCCCTTCGGCCCGGAGCCGCTCTTTCACCACAGCTACGGCGGCCTCAGCGGGTTCGACCAGGAGCTCCTGCCGCTGGTGTGGGCGCAGCTCGGCGGCTCGGCCAGCCTGACCTGGCGGCTGCGGCCGGTAACGTTGC
>CAZNZH010000012.1:0-19880 GCA_964577445.1 uncultured Myxococcales bacterium | reverse complement strand
GCTACCAGCGCGTGATTGCCGGGTAGAACTCCCGCAGACCCCTATGAAACCTGACGATTTCGAATGGCACGGGACTTGCTGATAAGAACGACGAGCCGGGACCCGATCCCGGCCCGACCCAGGACAACGAACGATGGCAAACGGAATGTACGTCGCGGCATCCGGGACCGTGGCGCGCCTCGAACAGATCGAGGTGCTGGCCCAAAACCTTGCGCACGTCCGCTCGCCCGGCTTCAAGCGCTCGACCGTCGCCTTTCACGATCTGCTCGACCAGGAGCGCGGCAAGCGCGCCATCGACGCGGACAAGGACTTTGTGCAGGTGGACGACCCGGTCGCGCGCCTCGAAGAGGGGCCGCTGGTCAAGACAGACAACCCGCTGGACCTCGCCCTGAGCGGCCCCGCCTTCCTCCGCGTCGAGACCAGCGCCGGCGAGCGGCTGACCCGCAACGGGCGCATGATCCTCGGGCAAGACGGCGCGCTGCGCACCCAGGCGGGGCTGCCGGTCCTCGGCTCGGACGGGGCCCGGATACATTTGCCCACCGACGTCATCCCGGAGATCGACGCGGACGGCACCATCCGCACCGGTGAGACCTACCTGGGCCGGATTGGCCTGACCCGCGTGGACCTGGCGGGGACCCTGGATCGCGACGCGGCGGGGCTCTTCATGCCCCCGGCCGAGCCCGCCGCTGCGGCCGGGCCAGTCTCCGTCATGCAGGGCTTTATCGAGGAGTCCAACACCCCGGCCATCGCCATGATGACCGAGCTCATCGAGGTCCAGCGCAACTACGAAGCGCTCCACCAGGTCATCTCAACCTACCGGGAGATGGACCAGACCGCGGCGGCGCTGCCGCGTTAACCGACTAAAAGACACCCGCGCCGACGCCGGCGTGGGGTCAGCACCGACGACATGTCCGCGACATCTCGCGGCACCAACCCCTGGGGGCCCCAGTGATCCGAAGCCTGCACAGCGCCGCGTCCGGCATGGAAGCCCAGCAGCTCCACATCGACGTCATCGCCAACAACCTCGCCAACATGAACACCACGGGCTTCAAGAAGTCGCGGGCTGAGTTTCAGGACCTCTTCTATCAGGAGGTGCGAGCCGCTCGCCGCAGCGAGGACTCCCTGGCGCAGGGCTCCCCGCTGCCGCTGGAGATCGGCCAGGGGACGCGCCCCATCGCGACACAGAAGATCTTCACGGGCGGCGACCTGCTCCAGACCCAGAATCAACTGGATCTCGCCATCGAGGGGCCCGGGTTTTTCCGGGTGGCCATGGCGGACGGGACCGTCGCCTATACCCGCGCCGGTGCGTTCAAGCTCGACTCCGACGGGCGCATCGTGAACATCGAGGGTCGGCCGCTGGACCCGCCGCTGTCGGTGCCGCCGGACACGACGGCCATCACGGTGGAGCAGGACGGCACCGTCAAGGCGCAGCAGCCAGGCGACGTCGAGGCGCTCGAGATCGGGCGGATCGAGCTGACGCAGTTCATCAACCCCGCCGGCCTGAAGAGCCTCGGTCACAGCCTCTATCAAGACACGGCGGCCGCAGGCGAGGCGCTGGACGGGCTGCCCGGTGAGCAAGGCCTGGGGATCATCTCCCAGGTCTCACTCGAGGGCTCCAACGTCATCGTCGTGGAAGAGATGATCGAGCTCATCGCCGCGCAGCGCGCCTACGAGATCAACTCGCGAGTGATTCGCGCGTCCGACGAGATGCTCCAGACCACCACGCAGCTTCGCTGAGGTCCGACCTGGATGGCTTCGATCCTCCCCATACTCGCGCTCGTCACCCTCGGCGTGACGCCAGCAGCGCAGCCCCCACCGCATGAGTCGGCGCTGCGGAGCGCGCTGGCCGCCGCGGTGCGCGAGCGCAGCGCCCTACCCGACGAGGCGCAGGTCGAGGTGGGCGAGCTTCGGGTCGCGGACCGCTCGCTGCTCGACCGGGCCTCACGGCTCAGCGGTGTGGAGTTGCCTCCGAGCGAGCGCGGGCTGCCGCGGGTCTCGGCGAGGGCGCGGTTTCAGCTCCGCGGCGGAGGGGAAGCCTGGACCTGGGTGAGCGCCCCGGTGGACGCTCGCGTGCCGGTGCTGGTCGCGGCCAGGGCACTGCAACGCGGGCGCCCCCTGCTCGCGGCCGACCTGCGGGTCGCCATGGAGGCGCTGCGGCCCGGGCAGCTCAGCGAGGCCAGCGACGCCATCGGGAAGGCCCCGCGCCGGGACCTCCGGGAGGGCGAGCCCCTCAGCGAGGGCTGGCTCACCGCGCCGCATGTGATGCAACGGGGCGACCAGGTGGAGATCATCGTCAGCGAGGGCGCGCTGTCGATCCGCGCGCGGGGCGAGACCCTGGAGCGCGGCGCCGTCGGTGATGACGTGCGAGTGCGCATCAACGCGAACGGCCGGATCCTGCGCGGCCGGGTCGTCGACTCCAGCACCGTGGAGGTCCAGCCATGAGCCGACTTCGCCGCATCACCCTGGTCTCCCTGCTGCTCCTCGCGTTCGCCGCGCCCGCTGGTGCCGTGCGGATCAAGGACATCGGGCGCGCGGCCGGCGTGCGCGGCAACCAGTTGGTCGGCTACGGCCTCGTGGTCGGCCTGGACCGCACCGGCGACACGCAGCGTTCGGCCTTCACGCTCCAGTCGCTGGCGGCCATGCTGTCGCGTCTCGGCGTCCGCATCGACCCCAAAGACCTCGTCCTGCGCGATGTGGCGGCGGTCATGGTCACCGCCACCCTGCCCGCCCTGGTCAAACCCGGGACGCCCATGGACGTGACGGTGAGCGCCATCGGGGACGCGCGAAGTCTGGTGGGCGGCACGCTCATCCTCACGCCGCTGCTGGCGATCAACGGACAGACCTACGCCATGGCTCAGGGGCCGATCCAGGTGGGCGGGTTCGGCGCTGTGGGCCGCTCGGGCAGCCGCCTGGTTCAAAACCACCTGAACGTGGGCCGCATCCCCGGCGGAGCGCTCGTGGAGCGCGCCGTCCCCGTCGAATTGGCCGCGGGCGGGGTGCTGCGGATCCAGCTCGATCGTCCCGATTTCGCGACCGCGAAGGCCATCACCCAGGCGGTCGAGGCCGCCGCCAGCGCGCTCGGTGGTGCCCCCGGGATGGCGAAGACCGTAGACGCTGGCGTCATCGAGATCACCGTGCCCGGCGCGCGCCAGGAGACCATCGCGGACTTTATCGCCGAGGTCGAGGTGCTCACCGTGAGCCCCGACTTCCCAGCGAAGGTCGTCATCAACGGGCGCACCGGCACCGTGGTCATGGGCGAGGACGTGCAGATCGGCGCGGTCGCGGTCTCCCACGGCCCGCTGACCATCGAGATCCGGGAGTCACCGGTGATCTCGCAGCCCGGGCCCCTCGCCGCAGGCCAGACCGCCGTCGCGCCCCGCTCCACCGTCAGCGCCACGAGCGGCAAGCCGAAGCTGGAGCTGGTGGCCCCGGGCACCACGCTTCAGGCGGTGGTGCGCTCGCTCAACGCGCTCGGCGCGAGCCCGCGAGATCTCGTCGAGATTCTCCAAGCCATGCACATGGCTGGCGCGATTCACGCCGAGCTGGTGGTGCTGTGATGGACTCCAAGCTGGGTCGGCTGGGGATGAACCCCGCGCTGCTGGCGCCAGGCCCCCAGGTGCCGCGCCGCGCGAGCGGCGGCGCGGCCATGGGCGAGGCCTTCGAGGCCATCCTGCTCCAGCAGCTCTTCGTCTCCATGCGCCAGACCGTACCGAAGTCTGGCCTCTTTGAGAGCAGCTCCTCCGACGGCCTCTACGATCACCTCATCGAGCAAGCCATGGGAGAGCACTTGGCCCGCTCCGGCGGGATCGGGCTGGCCCCGCTCTTTGACGAGCCCGCCGTGGCAGGCGGTTCGGAGAAGGTCGGGCGCGTCTTCGCGTGGCAGGAACACGCTGGAGGGTCACTGAACGGGCCTCCGCCGGACGAGTCTGCCAGGCTCTCGCGCACCCGCGGGCGGCCGCTGGCGGATGACCTGCCGCCGCAAGACGATCCCTGGCTCGACCAACCCGGCGCGGCCAGCAGGCTTCGGACCATGCTCGGCGGCGAAGAGCCCTGACCTGAATAGATTTCTTTGGGGTCCGCGAGATTTCTTTGAGGTCCGATTAAGTTCGCCGCGCGGTGTCCCGATGTGGGTGTTGACGGCTGGATTCAGCCCGAGAGGATGGAGCGATGGATACAACACGACCGCTAGATAACGCAGTTCCTTCCAAGCCCACCGGCGCGCCCGCGGTGACGCGCATCGAGCCGACCGGCGACGTCTCCTCCGCCCAAGCGCGGGCGAACACGTCGCCGGCCACGGTCGCGAGCAGCGTCGACATCGCACGGCAGCTCCTCGACAGCGGCAAGGCCGAAATAGCGAAGGTTGACCGAGCCGAGGTCAACACGCTGAAGGCCGCGGTCGCGTCTGGGAATTACCGAGTCGAGGCCGAAGCGCTCGCCGACCGCCTGCTGGAAGACGTCTACGGGGAGCTCTAGGCCCGTGGCGACTTCGCCGCTACCCGCGCTCTGCGTGGCGTTGGATGACGAGGTCGCCCTCATGCGAGAGCTCGTCGACGTCTGCCAGCGGGAGCAGGCGCACGTCCTCGCGTTTGAGACCCCGCAGTTGTCGGCCTGTGTCGCCGAAAAGCTCGCGCTCTCCAAGCGGCTACAGGCGCACGAGAGGGTGTGCCGGCGGTTGATGCACGAGGTCGCCGTAGACCTCGGTGTCAGCCCCGGCGCCGACCTCACCGTCACGAGCCTCTCGCTGAGGCTCCCCGAGCCGGGGCGAAACGAGCTGTTGGAGCGGGCGACATGCCTGCGCTCCCTCGGGAGCGCGCTGCGCGAGCTCCAGGCCATGACCACCCTGCTCACCGCGCGCGGCACGGACGTCGTCCGCGCCTGCCTGGACGGTCTGAGCGGCGTCGGCGCCAGCGGCACCGCGCTGCTGGACACGTACACGGCCCAAGGCCGCAAGCGCCGCGACGCCATCACAAAGCGCGACCTGCTGACGAACGTCTGAGAACCCACCCATGGCTACCCTCCAAGAGATCTTCAGCATCAGCAGCGCCGGCATCAACGCCGGTCGCACCTCCGCGGCCATCGCCGCGTTCAATATCGTCAACGCGCAGACCCCGGGGTTCGCCCGGCGGGTCGACAACTTCCAGGCCGGTCCCATCATCGGGATGGGCGTCATCGCGGGCCCGGCCCAGGCGGTCCGCAACGCGATCCTGGCCCGGACCTTGATGGGAGGCGAGTCACGGCTCGGGTTTCACGACGGCCAGTTGTCGGCATTGCAGACGGCGGAGGCGGCGCTCAACGACCTCGACGGCGCCGGGGTCAACGAGGCCTTCCTCGCCTTGAACTCAGCGCTCGCCGCGCTCAGCGCCGCGCCGGCAAGCACCGCGAACCGTCAGGGCCTCGTCGGCGCGGCGCAGTCGCTCGCGACGACGTTCGCGGCGACGAGCCGCCAGCTCAGCGACGCGGCGCGCTACGCCACCGACGAAGCCAAGGGCGTCGCCGGCAACATCAGCACGGCCGCGAAGAACGTCGCCGCGCTCAACGCGCGCATTCGCCAGACCGTGGGCTCCGAAGGCGACCTGGCTGGGCTCATCGACCAGCGCGACGCCTTGCTGACCGACATGTCGAAGAACATCGACATCCAGGTGGTGAGCCAAAAAGACGGCTCCGTGCTCGTCTTTGCTGCCGGCGGGAGGCCACTGGTCACCGGTACCGGCGCTTCGACCCTGGAGGTCGGCCCCACCGGCGCCCCGCCTGGATTCGAGATCAGCGTCACGATCACCAAGGCGGGCGGCGCCAAGACAGAGCCGCTCGCCCCCCTCGGCGGGCGCTTGGGCGGGCTCATCGACGCGAACAACAACGTGCTGGGATCGCAGGCTGCGCGCCTGGACGAGATCGCGTTCTCCTTCGTGCAAGCCTTCAACACCCAGCACCAATCCGGCACGACACCTGACGGCGCGCCCGGTTCGGTCTTCTTCAACCCCCTCTCCTCAGTAGAGGGTGCGGCGCGAAACATCGCGGTGAGCCAAGCCATCGTCGCGGACCCGTCGCTCATCGCGGGCGCCGGCGCGACGCCGACCGGCACCTCCGACAACGCGAACTTCAACGCCCTGGCCGACATCCCGAACCAGGTCGGGGTGATGTCCGATGGGTCCTCGGTGCTCGGCGCGTACGACGCGATGGTGTTCAACCTCGCGGTCAGCATCAACAACGCCGAAACCGGCTCCGCCATCGAGACCGCCTCGGTGTTACAGATTCAGACGCTCATCGACTCCGAGAGCGCGGTGAACTCCGCGGACGAAGAAGCCAAGCTCGTGCAGGCCAAGGCCGCACTCGACGCGGCCGCAGCGATCGCGACGACCGCGAACAGCATGTTGGATTCACTGCTCTTGCTGGTGGGGTGAGCGATGCGCGTCTCCGATTCCATGATCTTCAGCGGCGTCCAGCGCAGCACCTCCGCGGCGCAGACCCGCCTGTACGAGACGGCGGCCCGGGCGAGCTCGCAGCGCGCCATCAACAAGCCCTCGGACGACCCGACGACGGCGGCGCGAGCCGTGCGCCTGGACCGCGTCCTCGGCGAGATGGAGTCGGCCGGGCGGACCCGCAACACCGTGCGGACGGACCTCACGGTCGCGGAGTCGGGGCTGCGCGCGGGCGTGGATGTGCTGCAAGCTGCGCTGGAGTTGTCTATCCAGATGGGCAGCGACTCGCTGTCGCCGGCGGACCGACGGGCCGCGGCCCTCGCGGTCGACGAGCACATCAAGGCGCTGCGCGGTCTGGCGAACACACGGATGGACGACGGCCGCTACATCTTCGGCGGCACCCGTGACGGCACAGAACCCTACCCCGCCGACGGCGGCTACCTGGGCGGTCAGGCCAGCCGCATGGTCGAGATCGCGCCGGGCGCTTCGTTCGATAGCGCCGTCGTCGGCTCGCAAGCCTTCGGCGACTCCGACCAGACCTTCCAACAGCTCGCAGATTTCGCGACCGCGCTGCGAAACAACGACCTGCCCGGAATTCAGGCGGCTCAGGAGGCCATCGGCGGCGCGCTGGACCGCACGATCCCGAACCTGACCGCGCTCGGCAGCCGCATCCAGGTGCTCGATTCGATGGACACGCTCGCGGGGAACAACAAACTCGCGCTCGAGATCCAGCGCGGCAGCATCGTGGACGGCGACTTCGCCAAGCTGATCTCCGACTTCAACGCCGCCAGCACGGCGATGCAGACCGCCACCTCGGTCGGCAGGCAGATGCTCTCGTTCGCGTTCGGCTCGTTTTCAGGCTGAGCCGCCCGACCCGCGATGGCCAGCCGGCGGCTCCGCCCGCGTGACCACCGTGTACCTACTTGAGTAAAGACGGCTGCCTTCACTGCGACTCGGGCGCAGCGGAGAGCGGTCTTTTTTACGTCCGCGGCCGGGCGCGGCACAATCGGCGCCGTGGTGCCCTCGTGCCCGGGAAACCAGATGTCCAACGCCGACGAGACCCGACCAGTCGTCGACGCCGAAGTTGAGCTCGCGAGCGGTCGACGGGTCAGCGCCCGCATGATCGAACTGAACCAGCGGAGCATCACGGTGGCAGCGCGGGCTCGCGGCTTGCCCGCGCTGGACGGTGGTGATCGCGTCTCGGTGACCCTCAGCTCGCCCGCTTTGACCGGGCCGGTGGTGGCGCGCGCCCATGTGGACCGCGTGATTATCGACGGTGGCGTCGGACGGATCGCGCTGCACTTCGCCGAGGAGTCCCAGTTCCAGATGCTCCTGGACTCCGGCATCGGGAGCGTCTTCAACCGGCGCTTCGCCTACCGTATCCAACCCGCCGACGGCGAGCCCATCAGCATCGTGGTGCACCCGGCAGCCGACGCACCCGTCGAGATCAAGGTCGAGCCGGATGTCGGGCGGCCCGAGCTCTTGGGGACCGCCGAGGACATCTCCGTGACGGGTGTCGGGTTCAACGTCACCGGCGCTGGCGCCGGGGAGCTCGCCATCGGCGCTCGGATCGTCATGGTGTTCGACTTGCCGCCCAACGCCGACCGGGTGCGGGTCTCTGGAAGGGTCCGCTACGTGACCGACACGCCAAGCGGGACGCGAATCGGCGCCGATTACGAGCAGGGAACCGCGCTGTACGAGCCCGCCTCGGAGGCGATCACCAGCTACGTGATGGGCCGCCAGCGGGCCTTGCTCCGAACCAAGCGCACCGCGAGCACATGAGCCGCCACGCGGTCGCCGTCGGCGTCACGCCCCTGCGAGACTAGGCTCCGCGCGATCAGTGTCCGGAGCGGCGCGTGGGCTGGCTGGCTCGTAAACGCGCGTTTCTCCTGGCCCCTTTAAGCAACTGGCGGGGCCTCACGATGTACTGGGGGAGCGGGACGACGGACCTCTCGGACAGAGGGTCCGCGAAGTCGCCCGCCCACCTTTAGCAAGCGCCGGCTGAGCCGGTGCAGGAGAGAGACGAAATGGCTCAACCCATGGCAATCATGACCAATATTGGGTCGCTCTCGGCCCAGAACAACCTCGTCGCGACGGGCACGCTGATGTCGAAGTCCATCGCGCGCCTGTCCTCTGGACTGCGAATCCAGTCGGCGGCCGACGACGCCGCCGGTATGGCGGTGAGCGAGAACATGCGGGCGCAGCTTCGCGGCTTTCAGCAGGCGCTGCGCAACGCGAACGACGGCGTCTCGGTCCTCCAGACCGGGGAGTCTGGGTACCAGTCGATCTCCGACATGCTGGTCCGGATGCGTGAGCTGGCGGTCCAGTCCTCGACGGACTCGCTGTCGGACACCGAGCGCTCGTACCTCAACACCGAGTTCACCGACCTCGCGACCGAGATCGACCGCGTGTCGAACACCGTGGAGTACAACGGTATCCACCTGCTCGACGGCACCGCGGGGACGGGCGGCATGCTGACCTTCCAGGTCGGAACGCGCAACTCGGCCGACGACCGGATCGAGATCACGCTCGCAGACATCGACTCGGCCGCGCTGGGCGTCAACGCGAGCTCGGTGGATACGCTGGCCAACTCGCAGGGCGCCATCGACGACATCGACGCCGCGCTGGACACCCTGTCCACCCGCCGGTCCTCGCTGGGCGCCGCGATCAATCACCTGACTCAGGCGGCGACGCACCTCGGCCGCACGGCGGAGTCCTACGGGGCTGCGGTCGGCCAGATTCGCGACGCCGACGTCGCCGCCGAGAGCGCCGTCTTCGCCAAGGCGCAGGTGCTTCAGCAGGCCGGCGTGGCGATGCTCGCCCAGGCCAACTCGACGCCCCAGCTCGCCCTCCGACTGCTCGCCTAGCCGTCCCCAAGTGAGTCTGGTTGAGGAGCGCACCCGGCCCACGCCGGGGTCGCTCCTCAGCCAGTCGCATTGCTTGTTCGGGAGGAGTTGCGGATATGTTCAACATGCTCGGCTTGGCGTCCGGAGTCGACTCGGGCGCGATCATCGACGCCCTGGTCGCCGCTCGCCGCGTCCCGATCACCGGCCTTCAGAACTCGCGCTCCCAGGTGGAGACGAAGATCTCGAAGCTGGGAACGGTGACCTCGAAGCTGGCGACCCTGAAGACCTCGCTCGCCGCCATCGGTTCGCGCAACGACATCCTCGCCCTGACCGCAAACTCGTCCAACGCCGACGCCCTCTCGGCGAAGGCTGACGCCACGGCCGCCTCGGCCTCCTACGCGATCGACGTCACCGCACTCGCGCGTGGAGAGAAGAACCGATCGGCCGTCTTCGCCTCCCGCGACGCCGAGGTGAAGGCCGGCACGCTCGCGATCTCGGTCAACGGCGGCGACGCCGTCGACGTCACGGTCGAAGAGGGCGAGACGCTGACGCAGGTAGCCGACAAGATCACGAAGACCGGCGCCGGGGTCGACGCGACCGTCATTCACGACGGCAGCGGCGGCTACTACCTCCAGGTCACCCAGCGCGGAACGGGCTACTCCACCGCGACCGCCAGCGACGCGGTGGTCCTCACGGAGACGTCAAGCGGCGAGACGGGGCAGGCCCTGGGCCTGACCGAGATCTCGAGCGCGCAGAACGCCGCGTTCACCGTGGACGGCCTCGCCGTCACCAGCAAGACCAACAAGGTCACGGACGCGATTCGGGGCGTGAGCCTGGAGCTGTTCGAGACAGGCGTTCGTCGACGCGTACAACGACGTCATCGGCCTGGTGCGTGACGAGCTCGCGGTCACCGAGGAGACGAATCGCCAGACATCGCTGGCCAGCGTGCCCTCGGTTCGCGGGCTACGTTCGGACTTCGTGAGCATGATCTCCGGCCAGGTCAGCGGCATCTCGGGCGCCTTCAAGGCGCTGTCGCAGATCGGGATCCGGACGGACGGGACCGGCAAGCTGGCCATCAACGACACGGCGCTGGATGCCGCCCTGGACAAGGACGCCGACTCGGTCGCCGACCTCTTCGTCCTCGAGGACACTGGCCTCGCCGCCGCGCTCACCAAGAAGATCGACGCGTACACCGACGGCTCTACCGGCCTCTTCACGATGCAGAAGAAGTCGTTCAACGATCAGATCGGTCGCATCGACACACAGATCATGACGCTCGAGTCCCGGCTTGAGCAGATGAACTCGCGCTTGGTCCAGCAATTCACCGCCCTGGAGACCGCGACCGCGGCCATTCAGTCACAGGGCAATTCCCTCGCGGGCCTGCTGAACTTCTAGCGTGACGCGCGGATATACGAACGACACTTCGTGGAGGGGGGAGACCATATGAACGCACGCGAGACCTATAAGCGTCAGCGCCTCGAAAACGCCGATCCCGGCGAGCTGATCGTCATGCTCTATGACGGGCTCCTCCGCTTCACGGCCGAGGCCATCACGGCCCTGGCGGATGGAGACCCCAAGGTGACCGGCGAGAAGCTCGGGCGCGCGCTGGATATCATCGCCTATCTTCAGTCTACGCTGCGTACCGACGTCGCACCGGTCGTCGTGAAGAGCCTCGACAACACCTACTTCGCGTGGACCATGCTGATCTTGCGGGCGCAGTCGGAGCGCGACGTGGCCATCCTCGAGTGTGTGCGCGAGCAGGTCGGCGACCTGCGCGACACCTGGGCTGAGACGGTGCTCAAAGCGCGCCGGGAAGCGAGCCAGGCTAACGCCGCGCCCGTCGCCAGCGTGCCTCGATGAGCTTCGTACACCACATCAACCCGATGGCTGAGACGCGCGCTGCGCTCGACGAGCTTCACGTCTTCTACGAGCGGTTTGAGTCGGCGATCCTGGACGCTGACGTCGAGCGGGTCACCGAGCTCGTCGGCGCGCGCGACGGGGTCATCGACCGGCTGCGCCGCGCGGTGGCTGTGGCCGCACCCGAGCGGGGCGAGTCGGAGTCGATCATTGCGCGCGAGCACAAGCTTCAGGAGCAGATCGCGGGGTTCCGCGATGAAGTCCGCGGGAGCCTGGGCCGAATGAGCGAGCGGGCGCGAGCGCTTCGACGCTACGCGGAACGCTGAGCGGCTGAGGTGGTAGGCCCGCACGAGAATCGCCAGCCGGACAGCGCGCAGGCGACGCCTGCTTGGCTGAGCGCTGCGAGGCGGGCACACCGGCCGCGCGCTCGGGCGCCGTCCGTGCCGCCGGGCGCGCCATGCGAGTCGCCCGGTTGCGGCGACGACGGTTCGCTGGCCGCCCTGGATGACCTCGCGCCGCGACCACCCGCTGTCGAGTGGCTCTGCCGCGCCGCCTCCGGTTCGCTGCCGAGCGCCGACGGCGCCGCCGCGCTGCTGGGTTTAGACCGGGCGGTGACCGAGCGCGTCCTGGCGGTCGTCCGAAGTGAGCTCTTCGGCATCGCCAGGCCGCCCTTGGACCTCCGCTCAGCCATCTCGGCGCTGGGTGTTTCTGAGGTCGCGAGGGTCGGCATCGGCGTCGTGGTCGTGCTGGCGCTACGCGTGCGGGATCAAGAGCGGGTGCGGGCGCACTGGACCGAGGCCTATCTGAGCGCGTCGTTGGCGGACCACCTGGTTGGGTCGAAGGCCGCCAGCGGGTGGTGGCCAGGTCGAGCGCCGACCCCCGGCGAGCTGTGGGTGGGCGCGGCGCTACAGGATGTGGGGCGGCTCGTGCTCGAAGATCTGACACCGGGATACGCGGAGAGCCTGTGTGCCCGGGTCGCCGAATCGCGAACCACTGTCGCCGAGGCCGAGCAGGCATTGGGCCCGCTGCGGCACGCCGCGGTGGGTCACCGGCTCTCGGAACGCTGGCGGCTGCCCCCGGCCACGGCGGCGCTGTGCCGGGACCACGAAGATGCGGCGCAGGCGAAGCCCGAGTCCCTGCGAGTCGACGCGCCTTACACGGCCCTGCTGGCCGGCACCTCGCGCTTGGCCACGCTGACCATGGGTCACCTCTCGGCTCGTGCCGGAGAGCGCGTGCGTACCGAGGCCTGCGCGCTGCTAGAGCTCGGCATGCCCGAGGCCCTCGCGCTGATGCACCACCTGGTCGCCACGCGCGCCCAGGCGCAGCGCCTCTCGCTCTTGCTCGCCCCGGCTGGGCCCTAGCGCCCGCTTGTCGCGAGGCTCGGTGACCGGCGGCGAGCGGCGGCTACGGCGCCTCGCCAGACTCAGGCGTCGCCGCTTCACCGCCCGGATGTTCGCCAGCGGGACCGTCCGGCGGATCCTGGCCTTCTGCTCCCCTCTCCGTGCCTTCGTTCGGGGCCGGAGGTGCAGGGGCCTGCTTCGACCGTGCCGTGGCGACGATGATGTCCACGCGCCTGTTGCGCGCCCGGGACTCGGCGTCGGTGTTCGCGACCAACGGCCGTGTCTCCGCGTAGCCTTGGGCGACGATGCGCCTCGGCTCGATGACCTCGTCGTCGGCCTCGGGGGACAACAGGACGTGCACCACGGAGGCCGCGCGGGCCGCGGAGAGGTCCCAATTCGAGCGAAAGTGAGCGTTTGAGATCGGCCGATCGTCGGTGTGCCCTGCCACGACGATGCTGCCGGCGACCTCGGCCATGGCAGCTCGAATCTTCCCGAGCACGGGCAAAAACGAGTCGTCCAAGCGCGCGCTCGCTGACGGAAACACACCCTGTTCGGGCAGCCGGATGATGACGCGGTCCGGGAGCACCTCGATCTCGAGCTTCTTCTCCGCGAGCTCGTCGGCGAGCTTCTGCCGAATCAGCAACGCCTCCGGGCTCAGCTTGTCTGCGTCGATCTTTTCGTCCTCGGTGCCCTCGCTCTCCTGGTCTTTGGGCTGCTCGATTCCGCGCAGGTCGGCCTGCTCAGAGGGCGGCCCCTCAGGCAAGGTCACCTCGAAGCTGTCCGCTTTCACGCCCAAAGCCTTCTTCATCGAGCCCGAGACGGCCTTGTACTTCACGACGTCCATCTCGCTGAACGCCAAGAGCAGCACGAAGAAGGCCATCAGCAACGTGGCCATGTCGGCGAAGGTCGCCATCCATGCCGGCGCGCCGGTAGAGACGACTTTTCGGCGCTTCGCCATACCCGGGCCTACTCGTCCTTCTTGTCGGCCTGCATCGAGCCGGGCAGGAAGGACATGAGCAGCTCCTCCATCACGCGGGGATTTCTCCCCTCCTGAATCGACGAGATGCTCTCGATGATCAGCGCCTTGTTCAGCGCCTCCTCGTTGGTGCGGACGCTGAGCTTGTCCGCGATGGGCAGGGCGAAGAGGTTGGCGACGATCGAGCCGTAGAGCGTGGTCAGGAGCGCGATGGCCATGGCCGGGCCGATGGCCTTCGGATCATCCATGTTCGCGAGCATCTGAACCAAGCCGATGAGCGTCCCGATCATCCCCATGGCCGGACCGGCGTCGCCCATGGCCTTGAACATCGCCTGGCCGCTCTCATGGCGGTCGATGGTCTTCTCCATATCCTCGGTCAGCAGCTTTCGGACGAAGTCGGGCTCGAGCCCGTCGACGCAAAGCCGCAGACCCTTCGCAAAGAAGACGTTCTCGACGTTCTGATTCTCGAGCGCGAGCAGGCCTTCCCGGCGGACGATGGCCGCCAACTCGACCGCCTGCTTGATGATGCCGAGGGGGGGCTCGATTTTTACGCGGAAGGCCTTCACCGCGACCTTGAACCCGCCAAAGCACGTCTTCAGCGGGAACCGGATCAGCGTCACCGCGATGGTCCCGCCGACGACGATGAGAAACGAGGCCGTATCGAGGAAGAGCCCGGCGCGGCCACCCGTGAGGATCGCGGCCACCATCACGCCGATACCACCGATCATTCCTATGAGGGTCGCCAGATCCACGCGCCGCGCCTCCTCCAACGTCATCATCGCGTCCAGACGAGCACGGCTCACCCAGCGCGGCCATGCTAGGAGCGGCCGACCTGATTGACCATTTTCTCACGGTTCGGCGAGACGACAGGGGTGGAGCCGAGCGCCCCACCCCCGCCGAATCTACCGCCCGAGGTTCACCAGCTCACCGAGCAGCGTGTTCGCCGTGCTCACGGTGCGGCTGGAAGCCTGAAAGCCTCGCTGCGTCGTGATCATCTGGGTGAACTCGTTGGTCAGGTCCACGTTGGACTGCTCGAGCGCGCCGGCAAAGATCTGCCCGCGACCGCCGGAGCCGGCGACGCCGATGGCCGGCTCGTCCGTGCCCGTGCCCTCCCTGTAGAGGTTGCCGCCGATGGCGTCGAGCTTGTCGTTGGCCTGAAAGAGCGCGATGGCGAGCTGACCCAGAGCGCGCGTGTCGCCGTTAGAGAAAGACCCACGGATCGTGCCATCCGGCTCGACCGTGAAGAACGCCAGGTCGCCAGGCGCCTGACCGTTCTGGTCGACGAACTCGATGGTGCTCGGCTGGTTGATCCCTGTGGAGCCGGTGAAGTCGAGATCGATAGACTGCGGTTGGGCCCCAGCGAAGTTCGCGTTCAGCGTCCCGAAGGTGCTCGAGCCGGTGTCGAGCTGTCCGGCTGCGTCGAAGACCAAGCTGCCGGTGCCCACGCTGACCGGCGGGTCGCCGGGCAACCCGCCCGAAACCTCAGCGCCGTCGGTGAACGCTTCGAAGCTCCAGTTGTTCTCCGACGTCTTGGTGAACTCGACGTCCACGTCGTGAGGATTTCCGAGGGAATCGAACACCGTGAAGCTGGTCGAGAACTGCGGCGCCGGGCCCGTCTCGTCCGCGTTGGGGTCCAGGTTGATGCGCAGGGTCGCCAGCGTGGTCGCGAGGGGCTGGCTCTTCTGTAGACCCACCTGCAGGTTGCCGAGGCTGGTGCCGAGGGTCCCGTCGACCAGGCCCGGGTAACCCTGGACTTTCAGCCCGCCCAGGGTCTCGAGGAGGCCCTCAGCGCCGATGCGGAACTGCCCATTGCGGGTGTAGAACTGGCCCTCGCCACCCTGCGCCTCGCCGCGCACGACGAAGAACCCGTTGCCACCGACGGCCATGTCGGTCGACACCCCGGTCTGGAGCAGCCCGCCCTGGGTGTGGACCCGCTGGATGGCCTGGACCGCGGAGCCCTGGCCCTGCTGCGAGAAGCCGCCCGAGCCGATGATCGTCTGGTTGAGGACATCGGCGAAGGAGGCGCGGCTCGCCTTGAAGCCGACCGTGTTCATGTTGGCGATGTTGTCGCCGACCACGGTCAGACCCTGCTCGTTGGCCCGCAGGCCGGTCATGCCGATATACAGAGATGAGAAGATGCTCATGGGTGACTCCTGGCGTCAGCGGGTGGGGACAGGCGTGGTGGTGGACGATGCTGTGGGTTCGTGGACTTCGAGGACGTTGGCGAGCGCGATGGTCCGGGGCGGAGAGTCGTTGGTCAGCAGCTCGGGGTAGCCGTTTTTGAACGTGATCCCGGCGATGCGGGCGCGCGACCGGGTAGAGACCTCGGCCACCTCGCCATCGGAGCCGGTTGCGGTCATCACAACGGAGTAGGAGCCCGCGGGCAGCGGGTTATTCTGGTCGTCCAGGCCGTCGAACGCGATCTCGCCCTCGCCCGCTACGTGAGGCCCCTCGGCCATCGTCCGAACGACCTTGCCGCTGCTGTCCTTGACCTGCACCGTCATCGACGCCGCGCCTTGTCCGAGTCGGAAGTAGAGCGGCTGCTTCTGGCCGGCACTCCCGAGGACCACCGTGTCGCTGTCAAAGACGACGTCCTTGCCGACAAACGAGACCATCTGCGCGCTGGTGGCCGAGCTCTGACTCAGCGCCAGCACCTCGATGTTGCTGTTGACGCCGACCAACTGCTCGAGGCTCGAGAACTGGGCGAGCTGGCTCACGAACTCGGTCGGATCACTCGGCGCGAGCGGGTCCTGGTGGGTCAACTGCGTGACCAGCAAGCGGAGGAAGGCCTCCCGGTCGAATGACTGGTCGGGATTGGTGACGGGGATGGTCCCGGCGCTCGATCCCGTCAGTCCGGCGGTCGTGTTGATCTCCATGGGTATGCTCCAGCTTGCTCAGGCGATGACGAGCAGCCGGCGACGCTCGCCGGGCTGCGGGTGGGTGGCTCTTGCCGGACGCGCCACGGGCGATGGCGCACCGATGACCGGTTCGGGGTCCGCGAGGTCGGTCCACGCGGGGGCGTCGGAGGTGTCTCCCGTCTGCGCCTGGCCGGACGCGCCGCGACCGAACGCGTCGGTCGGCACATCGCCGCGCACGTCGACTCGACCGATGAAGAGCTCGCTCGCGTCGAGCTCCCGGCGCACGGCCGGGAGCGCGTGCAGCAGGCGCGCTTGGTGCTCCGAGTCCACGGCGCGGAGGCGGACGGTGACATCGGCGCCGTGGCGGGCCACATGAGCCTCGATCGCCCCAAGAGCCGTGCGCTCGACGCGGATGATGGCGACGCCTCGGTCGTCGACGTGCAGGCTGGCGATGGCGTCGGCGACGCTGGCGCTGCGCACGACGGCCTCCGGCGACGACACGGCGGTCGAGGTCAGGGCAGCCGCGCCGGGCGCGACGACGGGGCCGACGCTGCCGGCGACGGCCACGGTCAGGGCCGGGCGCTCGCCCACGAGGCCCTCGCGCGCGGGGGCCGCGCCTTCGTCTTCGCGCGCCGCGACGAGCCGCCGGAGGGCGCGAGCCAGCGTCGAGCCGAGCGCCGCCAGATCGACGGAGCGCGCGATCTCCCCGGGGGCGTTGCGCGCTGCGTTGGCCAACGCCGTCGCCTGTGCCGTGGACTTCAGCTCGCCCCCCTCCGGCCCCGACGCCGACGCGGCTGCGAGCCGGGGCGCGGCGAGCTTGAGGGCGCTCGCGGGCGCCGCGTCCGGGTCTGGCGAGCCGCCCACACGCGGCGAAGCGGCGCCAGGCGCCGAATCGTCTGAAGCGACCTGCCGATTCTTGGCGTCAGCGGCGGTGGCCGCGGGGTCGAGAACCGAGGTTTGGGGTGCAGCACCTGAGGGTGCCGGGTCACCCTGGGGCGCTGGCGCTGCACCCAGCCCTCGGGCGGGCGCGCCAGGCTCCGTCACCTCCCCCGTCGAAGCTGCCGTGCCGGCCGAAGGCGGCGCAGGCCCTTGATGCGCCCGGTGCCCGGCGGCGTCTGCGCCGCCCGCCCGCCCTGCCGCCCTGTGGTCGGCCGAGGCTGGGCGCCGCGCTGTGGTCTCAGCCCCTGCCGACACGAGCGTCGCGGCGAGGCCCGGGTCGTCGCGCGAATCCCGACGCTCGCGCGCCTCTCGCTCCGACCGCTCGGCCTGGACGGCATCGGGCGCGTCTGCGGCATGGGCGACCAACGCCGCGTCGGCCGATCGCGCCGCCGCCGAGTAGTCGCCGTGAGCCCCGGCGGCGATGCCGCTGTCGGGCGGCGCGCCGAAGGCCACCGAACCTAAGTCGCTTGCGGGGCGGATCATGGTGCTGCTCCGGGTCCGACGCTTGGCCTGCCGGTGGCCATACGCCGCGTAAGTCGCCCACCGACGGCTGGCGGCAACTTGGAGACGATGGGCGCGGCGACCCGGGCAGAGACCGCCTCAAGCACGCGCACGGCCAAGGCGTCGTCCCACTGCTGCAGCAACGCCGCCGCATCCTCGGGCTTCATCTTCTTCACGAGCGAGGCCACGTAGTCGAGTCGCTCGTTCGCGTCTTCGATGGTGGGCGGCACGACCCCGACGTCCCCCAGACGCGCCACTATGGACGCTCCGCAGGCGTCTTCAGCAAATCGGCGGGCCCGCTCGGACTCAGCCCAGCGGTCTTCGATCTGCGCCTGGAGCTCACGCACCTGAGTCATCTCCTGGTTGAGCGCGATCTGCGCACGGACGATGGCGACCTCGCGCGCCGCGAGGCTGGACTCCCAACCTGTCCCCTCCTTGACGGGGCCTGCCCCCTCGATGGGTGGCCCCACGAACTCGGCCGGGGTGACGCGCCCTGGACCGGCGGGCAGAGGCGGTCGAGCCGGTCTGATGGGGGCTGCCCCTCCCAGGGGTTGGGGGAGCGCTGAGACAGCCCCGAGCGGCGGAGGCACGGGAGGCCGGACGGCTGGTGAAGGGGCGGCCGGCGCCGCCACGCCCGGCGCAAGCGCAGGAGGGGACTCCGCCCGGGCCGCCGCCGGTCCGTCGGCGGACGCCGCGCCGGTGTCAGCCGTATCGGCAGCGAGGACGGCGCCGACGCCCGCTAGCCCGACGCCGACCGCCGCGAACCATGGGAGGAGGCGCCCCATCACGAAGGCCCCGCCTGTTCCGCCTGCCGAACGCGCTCGCCCAACGCCAAAACGGCGTCACGCGTCGCCTCGAAGTCGCTGGTGTCGCCTGAGCGCTGGCGCAGGAAGCGTCTCACCTCCGGCCCCAAGCTCATCGCGCGGTCGAAGCGGGGGACAGTGCCCGGCTCGTAGGCCGCGACGCTCTGCAGCTCCTCAGCCTCGAAGAGGTCCGAGAGCACACGACGCACGTCGGCGGCGGCGCGGCGGTGCGGCTCGGTCGTGACCTCACTCATGACGCGGCTCGTCGACGCCAACACGTCGATCGCTGGGAAGTGCCCCTGCTCGGCCAACTTTCGCGACAGCACAATGTGGCCGTCGGTGACGGCGCGGATCGCGTCACCGATGGGATCGGTGAGGTCATCGCCCTCCAAGAGCGCGGTGTAGCAAGCGGTGATGGAGCCACCACGGGTCCCCGGGCCGGCCCGCTCAAGGAGCTGCGGGATGATGTCGAACGCCGACGGTGGGTAGCCGCGGGTCGTCGGCGGCTCGCCCGTCGCGAGTCCGAGCTCGCGCTGGGCCATGCAGACGCGGGTGAGCGAGTCCATCAGCAACAGCACTCGCATGCCCTGATCGCGGAAATACTCCGCGATGGAGGTCGCGACGCGAGCCGCCCTGATGCGCAGCGCGACGGCGGTGTTGCTGGTCGAGGAGACGACGATGGATCGGCCAAGGCCCAACTGCCCAAGCTCGCCCTGAACGAACTTCTTCACCTCCCGCGAGCGCTCGCCGATGAGCGCCACCACGGTGATGTCGGCCTCCGTGTTTCGCGCCATCATGCCCAGCAACGTGCTCTTGCCCACGCCGGCTCCGGCCATGATGACGACGCGCTGGCCCTCGCCGCTGGTGAGCACGCCGTCGACCGCGCGGATCCCCAGGGGCAGCGAGCGCTCGACGAGGCCGCGCTCCATGGGATTGAGCGGCGGCGGCTGAAGGGGCACCCGGTCGAGCGCGAAGATCGGTGGCCCGCCGTCGATGGGCTGCCCCCAACCGTCGAGCACTCGGCCGATCATCTCCTCGGACACCGGCACGCTCGGATCGTGGTCGCCGGGCTCGATGCGCGTGCCGACCGTGATCCCGGACACATGGCTCAACGGCATGAGCGAGACGCGGCGGTCGTGCAGCGCGACGATCTCGGCGGGCACCCCGGTGTCGTCGCCGCGCAGCATCAGCCTGCACATCATCCCCATCTTTGCGCCGGGCATCGTGCCTTCGACGAGCAATCCGCCGACGCGCACGACGCGCCCGCTCACGCGAATGGGCGCCGTCCCTGCCAGCGCGTGCTCGATACGGTCCCAGGGCAACTCCATCAGGCCCCCCCCGGAT
>CAZNZH010000011.1:3379-19972 GCA_964577445.1 uncultured Myxococcales bacterium | reverse complement strand
GATGCCGGTGGTCGCGCTGCCCATGCTCTTCACCTTCTGGCCGCGCCTGTGGTTCGACCCCTGGAGCTCGCTCGCCCGCTACTTCAGCTTCCACCTCGAGCACGAGCACTACATGCAGTGGTATTTCGGCCGCCCCCTCCAGGTCCCCCCCTTTCCGGTCGAGTTCCCCTTCGTGATGACCCTCTTCACGGTGCCCGAGGTCTTCACCCTCCTCACCCTGACCGGCATCGCGCTCGCCTACCGCGCGCGCCCCGGCACCGCCGGCGCCCCCAAGCCGGGCGCCCGCACCTTCCTGCGCCTCAACGGCCTCACCCCGATCCTCCTCATAGCGCTGCCGTCGACCCCCATCTTCGGCGGCGTCAAACACTGGATGACCGGGATGCCGATGCTGCTGCTCTTCGCGGGCTACGCCCTCACCTGGGCGCTGCGCCGCGCGACCGCATCCCTCCGCTCGCCCGCGCTGCGCACCGCCCTGGTCACCGCGTCGGTGCTGCTCATCTTCGCCGGGCCGGTCCGCGCCTCGCTCCGCGCCGTCCGCTACGGCACCGCCTACTATAACGAGCTGATCGCAGGCGGCATCCAGGGTGCTGCCGACAAGCAGCTCATGCGCATCTACTGGGGCTACACCACCCGCCAGGCGCTCGACTGGCTCAACCGCAACGCCCCCCGCAACGCCTCCGTCTTCTTTCAGAACACCACCTGGGACGCCTGGGACGCCTACCGTCGCGACGGGCTCGTGCGCCACGACATCCGCTACGCCGGCGGCCCACAGGGATGCGACATCGCGCTCATCGAGCCCCAGAAGGCGTTCCAGGATCTCGACATCGACACGCGGCAGGCCATGGACACCGCGGGCCCCAGCGGCTTCGTGAGCTTCGAGGGCGTCCCGATGCTGCGGATCTACACACGGACCGAGCCCTCCGGCCGTGAGCAGCCCGCGCCGGTGGAGATCGAACCCTGAAATCGCGCCCCGAACTCGGGGAACCGACCGACCGCGCGGTCAGTCCCCGCCTCGGAGATCCCGCGTGGCCCACGCCGCCACGCTCGGCCTCACCTCCGCGAGCATATCGGCCTCGAGCAGCACCTCGCGGCGCCGTGGATCCGCGCTGTGCAGCTCGATCTCGACCCTGACCGGGCCGTCGCCAGGCGGCACCGGGAGGAGCAGCCGCTCCATCGCGTAAGTCCACGGCGGCAGCGAGATGCGCGCGGCCTCCTCACCGTCGATGCGCACCAGGATCTCGGGCGGCTCTCCCTCGGCGTGACGGACGGCCGCGAGGGTGTAGCCGAGCCGCAGCAGCACCGCCTCGCCGCGCGGCACCTCCGGCCACTCGATCATCAGCGTCCGCGTCCCCGGCCCCGGGTGGGCGTACACCCATGTCACCTGCTGATGAAACACGTCGCGCGTCTGAAAGTGCAGGTCGTACCAGGGCGCTAGCCCGCAGACGTGGCGCTCGGGCCCCGGCGTGCAGGGGCGCACGGCCCCGCTCTCCTCCCGGCGCGCGATGCGCAACTTCGCGAAATCATTCGACAGTCGCGCCAGCGACCCGAGCCCGCTCGGCTTGTAGAGCGCGACGCGCACGCCCTCGCCGACCTCGACCTCGCTCAAGAGGGCGCGGTCACTGGCGAGCAGCGCCTCAGGCACCGGCGGTCTACCGTAGGCTCCGATCACCCAGAGCCGCCCGAAGCCGAGCAGCCGCGCGGGGTCGTCGCGGTCGCCTCGCGCGAGGGCCGGAAACGGGAAGGTCTCCGTCCCCGGACCGATGCCCCGCAGCGCCCTCCACGGCCGCTCCTCCCAGGGCGGGATCACGATCACCCCGTCCCCCTCGGAAAAACCCGCCCGGATCACGTCGCTCGCCGCGCCCATCGCGGCGTCCGACGGCACGCTCGCCTCCCGGCGCTCGGTGCTCGCGATGGACAGCACGCTCAGCGCGCACAGCGTCCCGAGCAGCGCCCAGGCGGTCCAGGGGGTGGGTCTTGAGCCGGTCATCGGCCCCTGCGTAGCACGATGGCCCCCGGCGCGCACCGCCAGTCCGCCGGCGGCCCGCCCAGCGCCGGTCGTCAACCGCTACGGGCCAGTGTACAACGGGGGCGGACCCCTTCCGACTCAGGAGCTCCGCCATGGACGCCAAGCGCATGTTACTCCTCTCGGTCGCCCTCGCGGCCCTGGCGTCGTCGGGCTGCAAGTTCGTCGGCGACAAGCACTCGGGCGAGGACGCCAGCCGCGGCGGCGCGGTCCCGGTGGAGCTCGGCGTCCCCGTCGACGATCGCCTCAGCCAAAAGCAGGGCGACAACACGGACTGGAAGAGCTTCGCCCTCGACACCCACGCGGAGATCACCCTCCGGATCTGGTGGGATGACCCCAGCGTCAAGGGCAGCGTGACCTTGCGAGATCAGTTCGGCGCGAAGCTCGCGTCACTGAGCCACAAAGCGGGCACCCGCTCGGAGTCCATCGGGCCCATCGTCGTCCCCGCGGGTCAGACCTTCATCGAGATCTTCGTGTCCCGCGGCTCCACGGTCTACACCCTCCAGGTGGACGCCAAGGCCGCGCCGACCGCGCCGTCAGCGCCTGTCAGGCCGGACTTCTGAGCCCCCCGCGCGACCAACTGGGGCCATCGGTCCGCACCTGGGGTCACCCGTCACCGGTCCCACGTCCCAATCCGCGCACGATCGGTGGATCCGAGCCGGCACGGATCGGAAAAAAATCGACCTCCGCCGGTGATTTCCCAATGGACCCGCGCACTTGCGTCGGTTTGACCCCCGAAAAGACCCGTGCTACCGTCCGCCTGCCCAGTCAGCCAAACCCGCCCCCAGCACCGCGTCGGTGCGGTGGGGCCGCGTGGCAGGGGCAGGTCGGAGCCGCCACTGCATGAGCCAGTTCGAGGTCATCAAGGACATCGGCGAGACGCTCAAGTCGCTTCTCGAAGAGTCCTTCAAGGCAGCCGGCTTCACCACGGTGAACATCTCGACCGACAAGCCGAAGAAGGACAACATCAAGAACCTGCCGACCGTGAACTGCTACATGTATCACGTCGGCTTCGATCAGCGGTACCGCGAGCGGACCCAGTCCCTCGTCTCGTCCTACGCGAAGGACGGCCGCGTGGTCGAGTTCTACCGCGACGCCCCGATCCTCATGCTGGCCCACTACATCATCAGCGTTTGGGGCAACTCGCCGGCCGAAGAGAACCTGCTGACCGGGCTCGCCGTGAAGACTTTCTTGGAAAATCCGATTCTGACCGGGGAGGCCTTGCGCGGGGAGAGCTTCTTCCCTGACGATAAGCTCAACGTGTATCCGAACCTTCAATCTGACTACAACGACGTGCTGAGCTTCTGGCGCAGCATGAACGAGGAGCTGAGGCCGGCGGTCTACTACTACGTGCGGTTCCGCATCGAGTCTGACCGACGGTCTCCGGAAGTTAAGCGAGTTACTGGCAAGGATCTTGCAGTCGCTGGCCGCCGATAACGCAGTCATGCAGTCATCGAGCCACACCGGGCCTCACGGCCTGACGCGCGACGGGGAGAGGCAGATGCCTCGGGTTCTTGGCAGGAATTTCGCTCCAGTGAATACGCCCCATGGAGGGGCAAGACGGGTGGGATTCCCGAGACCCTGCAGGAGGAACGTTAATGGCTACTAGCTACCTGTCCCCTGGTGTGTACGTCGAGGAGGTGGATCGTGGATCCAAACCCCTCGAGATGGTTGGAACCAGCACAGCCGGCTTCATTGGCGAGACCTCGATCGGTCCCGTGAATCAGCCGGTCCTGTGCACTAACTGGAGTCAGTTCACGAAGGCGTTCGGTGACTTCCAGCACAGCGAGCATCTCGCGCACGCGGTGTACGGCTTCTTCAACAACGGTGGCGGCAAGTGCTTCGTCCTCAACGTCGGCGCTGCTGACGGTGAGAAGAAGGCGGGCAAGGCCGGTCTGTACATCGGGACCGACAACGGTCCCGGAACGCGTACGGGCCTCAAGGCGTTCGAGGACGTGGACGAGATCAACATCGTCTGCGCCCCCGGCCAGACCGACCCGGTCATTCATGACGCGGTGCTCAGCCACTGCGAGAACATGCGCTACCGGTTCGCGATCCTGGACCCGCCGGAGGTCATCGAGAAGGGCGGCGTCGACAAGCTCGGCAAGCCGCGTGACTCGAAGTACGGCGCGTACTACTTCCCCTGGCTGGAAGTGTACGACCCCTACAAGGGCAACGTGTTCCAGCCGCCGAGCGGCTACATGGCGGGTGTGTACGCGCGGTCCGACGGCGAGCGCGGTGTGCACAAGGCGCCGGCCAACGAGTTGGTCCGCGGCGCGCTCGGCCTGAAGTACAACATCACCCGGGGCGAGCAGGACATCCTGAACCCGAAGGGCATCAACTGTATCCGGACCTTCCCGAACCGCGGGATCCGGGTGTGGGGCGCGCGCACCATCTCGTCGGATGCGAGCTGGCGCTACGTCAACGTCCGCCGCTTGTTCAACATGGTCGAGCAGTCGATCGAGCTGGGCACGCAGTGGGTCGTGTTCGAGCCCAACGATGCGAAGCTCTGGAAGCGCATCACGCGCGACATCGGTGCCTTCCTGATGCGCCTGTGGCGTCAGGGCGCGCTCTTCGGCTCGACCCCGGAGGAGGCCTTCTACGTCAAGTGCGACTCGGAGACCAACCCCCCGGAGGTCATCGACGCCGGCCAGCTCATCTGCGAGATCGGCATGTGCCCGGTGAAGCCGGCTGAGTTCGTCATCTTCCGCATCGGCCAGATGCCGTCGGGTGGTGACGTGGCCGAGTAGTCGCCACCAGTTTCGTCTACCAGTGGAGGGGTCCGGGAGTTCCGGGCCCCGAAGCTGGAACCCTGTTAGAGTAGGAGAGGATCATGCCTAATCGTCGTCCACACGATCACATCGGCAACTTCAACTTCATGGTCGAGATCGAGGGCGTGACCCAGGCGGCGTTCAAGAACGTCGAGGGTCTGGATTCCGAGACCGAGGTCGTGGAGTACCAGGATGGTGACGACATCATCCTCCGCAAGCGGCCGGGGCGCACCAAGTACAGCAACATCACCCTGAAGCGCGGTTACATCAACACGACCGAGCTGTGGGACTGGCGCAAGAAGGTCATCGAGGGCAAGATCGAGCGCAAGTCGGGCTCGGTCGTCCTGCTCGCCGATGATGCGAGCGAGATCATGCGCTACAACTTCTTCGAGGGATGGCCCTGCAAGTGGAAGGGCTTCACCCTCGATGGCAAGGGCACCGACGTCAACGTCGAGGAGATCGAGCTGGCGGTCGAGCGCGTCGAGCGCGGCTAGTAGCTCAGCCGGTTTGTCCGCGTGAAGCGGGCTGACCGGCCGCTCTTCGGGTAGTGCAAGCGCGCGACCGGGAGAGGGTGCCTTGAGCGGGCGTCGCTCCGGAGACGGAGTGGCGCCCGCTTTTGCGTTTCTGCTCGGCGACGACAGGGTTCGGCCGGCCTCTCCTGGCCGTCGATAGCGGCACGGCGGGCCTTGCAGAGCGGCGAGGAGCGCGCTACCACAGGGGTCGAGGGTTCAATCAACGGACGCGACCCAAAGGCAGGACAGCGATGGCGTTCAAGACCGAGTTCGAGTTCACGCTACCCAAGGGCTACGTCGACAGCGACGGAAACGTGCATCGAAAGGGCGTGATGCGGTTGGCGACAGCGAAGGATGAGATCGTCCCCCTTCAGGACTATCGGGTACAAAACAACCGAGCCTACCTGGTGATCATCCTGCTGAGTCGGGTGGTCACGAAGTTGGGTGATCTTCGTTCGATCAACCCGTCGACGATCGAGGAGTTCTTCTCCACGGACCTCGCCTACCTGCAGGATTTCTACAGGCGCGTGAACGAGGAGGGGACATCCGCGGTCAAGGTGAAGTGTCCCGCCTGCGCGCACGGCTTTGAGGTGGACCTGGGGGCCGACCTGGGGGAATCGTGAGCTACCCCCTGGAGCGCATCTACCAGGAGGTAGCGTACATCGCCTATCACTTCCATTGGTCCATCGAGGAGATCCTCGTCATGGAGCACAGGGAGCGTCAGGTATGGGTGCGTGAGATCTCGGAAATCAACAAGGAGATCAACAAGTCGCGTCGCTGACCAAGCGAGCGATGCGCTCCGCGGTGGTCCTCGGTGACACCGCGGGAGCGGAGGCTCGTCAGAGCCGAGGAGGGCGACCTTGAGGCTACCGCGCGCACCCGGCGTCTATCCCTCCCGTGAGGAGCGGAGCCATGTGCCAATGAGCCTCGGCCCACAGGGCGTGCCGGGGTTTGTCGGCGTCGCGCAACGCGGGCCGACCAACACCCCGGTCCGTCTGCACTCGATCCTCGAGTTCCGCGATTCCTTCGGGCACATCGAGGGCAACGGGTACCTGGAGCAGTCCGTCGAGGGCTTCTTCGAGAACGGGGGGCGGACCTGCTACGTGTTGCGCATCGCCCACGCGGTGTCCAGACGGGGCGAGGAGGTCGCCCGCTCCGCGCTGCTGAGGCTGCGGGACGCCGCTGACCGCGCGACTCTCGCGGTTTGGGCAAGCAATGAGGGCGCGTGGGGCGACCGCGTCCGCCTGACGGTGGAGATCCCAGAGCCTCGAGTCTCAACGTTTCTCACACTGGACCTGCGCGAAGGTGACACCTCAGCCGTGATCAAGAGCACCCACGGCCTGTCGCGGGGGTCGGTCGTCCGGATTCGCGACCATCAGGGGGAGACCTACCGCACGGTCACGGAGCTGTCGGGCAAGACCATCGGTTGGGCCGCCGAAAACCCCCTTGACAGGAACTTCGCGTCCGGCGCGCCGACCTACATCGAGCCCGTCGAGTTCACGGTCGTCGTCCGATGGTCCGGCGTCGAGGAGCGGTACGCGAATCTGTCGATGTCACCGATCTCCGAGCAGTACGTGGAGCGCGTGATCAACGAGCGCTCGAACCTGATTCGGGTGCAGGATCTCAGGGAGGCCGCGGACGTCGCGGATCGCTTGCCTGTGCCGCTCGAGGAGACCTGTCTCGATGGTGGGCGCGACGGCCTGTTTACGGTGACGCCAGACGATTTCATCGGGATGAACATCGGCCCGGAGGAGCGCTTCGGCTTGGCCGCTCTGGAGGCGGTCGAGGAGATCGATCTCCTGGTGGCGCCAGACCTGATGTGGGCGCTCGCTCACGGCGCCGGGTTCCGCACCGACAAGGACGTGGAGGTCGTGCAGGACGCCATGATCTCGCAGTGCGAGCGGTTGAAGACGCGCTTCGCGATCCTCGACTTTCCCGACCCCACGGACCACCGGCGCGCTGGGCAGTGGCGACTGCTCTTCGACTCCGCCTACGGGGCGTTCTACTTCCCGTGGATCAAGGTCGACGGCCCAGAGGGGCAGCGGCTGATCCCGCCATCTGGGCATGTGGCGGGCATCTACGCCCGGTGTGATCAGTCGATGGGCGCCTTTCGCGCGCCGGCGAACGAGGTGATCGAGGGCATCTTCGACGTCGCGCGGGACCTGATGGACGAGGACATCGGGCAACTCAATGACGAGGGCATCAACTGCCTCAAGAGCTTCTCGATGCGCGGGATCCGCGTTTGGGGCGCGCGGACCACCGCCAGCGATCCGGCGTGGCGATATGTGAACGTTCGGCGCGTGATGAACACCGTCATCTCAAGTGTGGAACGGGGATTGCAGTGGTCCGTCTTCGAGGCGAATTCTCCCGTCCTCTGGAAGAGCCTGGAGCGTCAGGTGACCATGTTCCTCCTTGAGCTGTGGCAGCTTGGATACTTCAAGGGCTCGAGCCCGGAAGAGGCGTTCTTTGTGAAGTGTGATGAAGAGACCAACACCCTTGAATCGCGGGATGCCGGGCAGGTGGTGGTTGAGTGCGGGGTGGCGCCTGTGCGCCCTGCTGAGTACCTGGTTTTCAGGGTCGCTGCTGAAGTGGAGGCTGTCGGACCGGGTACCTGAGCCAGCCCGTGAGCCGCCTGCGCGGCCTCGAGCCAACCGGGGTCAATCGTCGCAGGTGGGGTCCAGAGTCCTCGATTCAAGTTCCCAGACCCCGGCTCAGTTCCGGGACGAGATGAACGAAAGGAGCCGGCGATGGCCGCACCGAATACGCGCTCGGACCCCAAGAAGGACGGGGCGGATCCCGAAATCACCTACCGCTACCGGCTCGAGATCGGTGGGATCACCACCGTTCGCTTCACGAAGCTGAGCGGCCTGAAGATGTCGACGAAGGTCGACTGGGTCCCCGAGGGCGGAAACAACATCTACAAGCAAGCCTTGATCGGCAGTCAGACCTTCGACCCGCTCATCATCGAGAAGGGCTTCTACTCGGCGCGCGATCATTTCTTTCAGTGGATGAAGAAGATGCACGATCCGACGAGCCAGCCAGGCCGGCAGAGCGTCTCGGTCATCATGCACAACGACAAGGGCGAAGCGACGGGTCGCTTCGACCTCTACGGTGCGTTCATCATGGAGTACGAGGGACCGACCTTCGACTCGAAGGCCAAGGAGATCGCCTTTGAGAAGATGAAGCTACACTACGATTTCTTCGAATATAAGAAGGCGAGCTGAGCGGGCTGAAGACCGCCCAGACTGTGGCCTTCAGGCCCCTGCGCAACCGCCCAGCGCGCGACCGCCCAGCACGTGACCGATAGGACCCCCCGGACTCAATCCATGGCGACCCAGCACTCCATCTCAGACTTGCTGACCGCTGGCGCGGAGCCAACCCAGGACGAGGCCCGCTATCTGTCGGATTTGGGTAGGTTTACCGCGGCGCTCTTCGCTCGCTATCTGTCGGGTCTCTCGGGCGAGCGAGGGGACGCGGGGAGCAGGCACGCGGCGATGGTCGCGGCGCTGGAGGGGCGTCTGGCCCATCGCGGCGCGGGCCAGTGGATGGCGGGAATGGGGCTGGGCGCGGCCCAACTGGCCGATGGATGGCATGGCCTCTGGCAGATGTCTGCTGGCGTGCCCGAGGGATACCAGCGGCTGGATGTCTCCGCGATGGAGGTTTTCCAGTTGCTGCCGGACGCGATCGTGAGTCCCTATCGCGAGGCGGAGACGCGGGCGGTTCCTCGCCGCGCGTCGCTGTTCGGGCCACGCTCGCACGCTCCGGCGCGGCGTTCTCCGTCCTCCGCGCCGAAGGGACCCCTGCCGAGCTCGACGCGTCTAGCCATGCGCGAGGGCGGAGAGGTCAGCGTGGGCGCCTTGGAGGCGCTCGCACAAGGAGGCCTGCCTCTGGCCGACCAGCTCGACCTGCGCCGGCTGGGCGAGGTCGCGGGGCCAGGTCCGCTCGAGCAAGCGAATGCGCCTGCCGGAGCGCGATCTTCGGGCCGCGATGCGACGGCAGCGAGGCGCCGTCCGCCCGGGGGGAGGACGGCCAGCGCGGGCCGCCGACCAGGTCCAGTGCGCTTCGACGGCGTGGAGGTCGACGCGCGCACGCCCGCTCTGGCCGGCGCTTTGAGTTGGGCCGAGCAAGCGTTCGGGCGCTCGCTGGACCGGCACGCGGGGTTGAGCGTCACCCGCGTCGGGACCGAACGGCTGCTTCAAGGGCCTGCTCGGACCATGCTCGACGCCGGGCGTGGAGAGGCACGTCCGGTCTTTGGCTTCTTTGACTCGGTGGAGGGTGAGTTCCTCTCGCTAGAGCGCGAGGCGCAGCCGCAGGGCGCGGCGGAGACGAGCGCGCCGCGGCGGAGCGACGCGCTGCCGCCGGGTGCGCGTCCGCTGCCGCCTGGCGGTCGGATGCTTCAGCGAGACGCGGTCGACCGCGTGGCCGCGAGCTCTCCATCCGATGCCGGGCGGGCGCGGATTTTAGCGGGCTCGGCCGCCGCGCGCGACGCCTCGCCGGTCACCACGACGAGGCTCTCGACCGTCGCCCCGGGGCCGGGAGGAAGCGCACCGGTCATTCGACCCGAGTCGAGAGGCGTGTTCTCCAACCCGTCCGCTCAGCTTCGGCCGGCGCGTGGGCCCCTGAGTCGGGCCGGACACCATCGGCCCGTGGCGGGGATGGTGGCGACGTTCGAGCCGGGCGCGATCGACCGGGCGACGACGGCGCTCTTCGCCGATGACGTCGTCTACGATGGCGCGGGCCGTCCCCGCGCTCGCGAGAGTCGGGGGGCGCTGGCCTCCCCGAGGATCATGCTGCGGCCTGACAACGGCTCTCCCGGGCCGGTCGGCACCCGCGGTGCGCCGGTGATGCCACACTTGGGCTATCAGGCCGTCTCGGCGATCGGTGGGCCCGTCGTCGGCTTTGGGGTCGACTCCATTACGGACACGGCGCGAGCGGGCGTCGGCGCGCCCCTTGACTCTGGAGCGCGCGGGACGCGCGTCGATCGCTCGGTGGAGCCGGCGCTAGGGCTGGACCTGGCCGCGATGGGGCTGTCGACCGGTCGGACGGCGGGCGCGGCGACCTGGCGCTTGGCCGACGATCTCGGTCGCGATCTGCCCCTGGGCGCGACGCTTTCCTCCTACGAGCGGCTCGCGGGCGGGCTTGTCGATGAGTCCGCGGCGTTCATTGGCCGCGGCGAGCCGTTTCGTCCAGTGGTCGCTACGGCGCACGCCGGCGCGGGTCGCAAGCGCGGGAGTGGGTCTGTCGGATGGGCGGGCTACGCCGATTCGCTGGACGGAGTCGCGTGGGTAGCGCTCGAGCAGGATGGCCCGGCAACGGGCTCGGCCGAGCCCGCTCTCGCTATGATCCCGACCGGCAGACGGGCGGTGATGGTACCGGCGTCCGGCGCGCTGGCGTTGAACGCGAGCGTCGAGGCCCGACGAGCGACAGAAGCTCGCGGCCGAATTGAGGCCCGGCGGTCCGCGTCGACACCGCGGTCGCTCGTCGGGCCGCGAGGCGCGCAGGAGTCTGCGGCCGCCGACACCACCGGCTTGGGCAGCGCGCCCGGAGCCTCAGGAGCGCAGCCGTCGCTCGGGCGCTTGGCCGGGTCCGCGCGCGCACTCGTCGCATCGGCGGGCGCGGCGTCAGACCGGGTGCGGCAGGGCCACCTGGCGCCGGTGTCCCGGATGCAGCGCGGATCACTGCTGCCGACCGGCACCCTGTTGCAGGATGCGCGGACCGGTCGCCCACTGGGCATGCGCTCAGCGGGCGAGCTCACCGCGCGGTTCGCCGGTGAGCCGGCCGCCGCGGCCCAGCGGGCGTCCGCGGTCGAGCCACCAGCACAGGCCACATCGACGGCCGCTGTGTTCGCGGCACCGGCCCAGGGGCGGATTTCCCGCACGGCGCGTCGCGGTTTCGGGGCACGGGCGCCGGCGGCATCTGCGGATTGGCGGGTGGGGGCTCGGGTGGCCCGCCGCGCGCTCCAGCGGCCGGGTGTGACCGGACGTGAGTGGTTGGCGACGCAGGCTCTGATCGGGGCGGAGGGGCCGCTCGTGGCGGGGGCCACGGCGGCGGCATCGCGTCGTTCGGTCGTGGAGCCCTCACTGCTGGCGGACCTGGACTCGCGCGCTGCGTTCGCATCGATCTTGGGTGGCGTGCTGCCGGCGGATGGTGGCGCGTTGCTCGGACGGCTGGCGAGCCTCGCCCCCGGCGACGCCGTAAGGGTGGGCCGGGCCCTCCGAGCCGCCGGGTGGGCGGAGCCGGAGCTGGCGATGCTCGACCTGACATCAGAGCTCGGCGACGCGCGTCTCGGCGGTGGCTCGGCTGCGGCCGCGGATCCGCGGATCTCGCCTGGGGGCCAGGGGGCACGCGCCGAACGCCGGCAGCCTCCCGACGGGCCGCGCCAGGCCCGGGCGGTGGGGCCGGCTGCCGGCGGGGGGCGCGCCGTTGACAACTTGGACCGTGCGCTGGCCGGTGCCACGCGCGGCTCTGGTGAGCCCCTGGCCGCCCGCGGTGAGGCGGCGAGACCGGTGACTGCGGGTCTGGGCGTGGGCGGCGGTCGCGGCAACCGGATGGCGCGCAACCTGGCGCGAATCCTCACCGGGACGGCGTCTTTGGGCGGCGGCGTGAGCGCAGGCGGCGGCGGGGCCCCGTCTCTGAGCGTGGATTCGCTCCTGGGGGGAGCTCTCGGCGTGCTGGGCCCGCGGGGAGCGGCCCTGGACTACTTCGCGGGCCTGGCGCCCGCTCGCGGCGGCGAGAGCGCTCGGCGCGGGACGCTGCGGGACGCGATCGGCGAGCTGCTCGCCGTGGCCCGTGCTGAGCTCGCCAGCGGACGCGCGTTGGAGCCGGCGTTGCGCGCGTCGATCGGCCATCAGGTGTCGCGGCTGGACTCGGCGTGGCGTGCGGGTTTCGCCACCCCAGCCTCTTCCAATCGCCACACGGGGGGGCCGACGTCTGAGGTGGCGGCTGGCCCGGCGACGAGCGGAGCCGGCGCGGTCGCGCCCACCCGCGGGCGGGCCTGGCATGAGGCGATTGGAGGCGGCCCAGACCGGAAGGGAGCCGCGCCGGCCTGGGCAGGCGCCCGAGCGGGCGGTTACCAGGAGACCGATCGGCCATTGGTCGTCCCTCAGGGTGATGCGCTGGGAGACACGCTGGCTGATCGGCTCGCGAGCGCGATCGGGCAATCCTCGCGTGGACCTGCGGGGGTCGGCCGGCTGACACGCGCGGTCGTGGGCGCCGCGGGAGCTCCCACTGCGGCCGCTTCCGGTGGCGAGCAGTTCGCCCCGGCCTTGGCGGCCTCGAAGGGGGCGGAGCGTGACGGCGCGGGCTCCCCGGGACCCCGCCGATCGGCGCGCAGCTTTGAGCGTCGGGCTCTCGGCGAGTCGGTTGCGCTCAGCTCGGTCCTCGCGCCCGAAGCGATGCTCGGCGGGCTCTGGTCCTCGGTCGCGGGCGAAGCGTCGTCGGGGCCTTGGCGAGGTGAGCTCGCCGGCGAGCTGACGAAGATAGAGCAGACACCCGAGCCGCGTGCGTTCGATGGTATTTCGCGCCAGGGTGAATCTGCTGACAAGGCACGGGCGGTGGGCTCAAGCCCTATGGGGCTGCCTGTCGGTGCGGCTCTTGGGGCTGTTCCGGGCGGCGCGGTCGAGGCTCGCCCCGGGGCCACGCGCCGCCGCGGCGGGGCACCGCGGGAGGGCGGCCGGCGCGAGCTGATTGTCGGGCGCATCACCCGGATTTTGGAGCACGCCGGCGTTCGCTCCGAGGCCGCGCAGGAGCTCCTCGTCGACTCGCTCGCGCGGAACGTGGGGCGCGGCCGGCAGCTCGTCGCGCGAGAACACGGTGCCATGGCGGAGTTCTCGTGGGCGTGGCTTGGGCGTGTAGATGGTAGCCGTAGCGGCCTCGATCTTGAGCTGCAGGGCGATCGCGAGGCGTTCGCGCGCGCCTTCTCGGGGATGCGCGGTCCGCGCGGATCGTCTGCTGAGCGCACCCCCGGGCTAGCGCGGTTTTCGTCGATCGACGAGGCGGGTTTTGTGATGCCGCAGAGCGGTGCGGCGCCTGGGGCCAGCCCTGGCGAAGATCGCAGCGGCGTCCGACGTGTGGCGCGGGCGTCCGGGATCGGTCGATCGGGGGCCTCGCGGCCGTCGCATCGTGCCGCGGAGGCCGCGAAGCAAACCAATTGGCGCTTCGTGGACACCGGCTCGCGGGCGTCGTCGGCGCACGCCGACCTGGGCCGCTTGGCGGCGACGGTCCTGGATTCTCCAGACGTAGGCCGTCGGGTGCCGATGCCCCTCGTCATGCCTGCGGTGAAAGCCGTGGCCCAGTCAGCGCTGCGTGAAGATGCGTCTGCCCGAGGGGCGAACGTGGATGACGCGAAGCAACGTGCGGATCAGCAGGCCCAGCAGAGCCAGAACGCGGCGGACGCGAAAGCGGGCGCACAGCTTAGTGATGAGGCGCTTGAGGGGCTCGCCTACGAGCTCGCAGATCGCATCGCGCGCAGGATGAAGCGCGAGCAAGAGAGGAGAGGACTATGCCGGTAGGTGCCCCCAACTCATCGGATTACAACTCGCAGATCTTCAGGGGACAGCTCCAAAAGGCGATGTTGCTCGGCTATGACAAGCCGGGCGGCAGCGAGCTGGGGATGTACAAGCTCGAGTTCTTCCTCAACCCCTCGCAGATCATCGTCGAGAAGTCTGTGACCCTCGAGGAGGCGCAGGGGCAGGGCAGCACGAAGGAGACGCGCTGGACGATGACGAACCCCATCTCGCTCAAGCTTGGCGAGATTTGGTTCGACACCTACGAGTCGCGAACGAGCGTGCGCGAGAAGTACATCGACAAGCTGGAGAAGCTCCTCGACTACAACCGGGACACGCACCACATCCCCTGTGTTCGGTTCATCTGGGGCAAGTTCACCCAGGGTTCGGTCAAAGACCTCCAGTACCTCTTCTACGTGGAGAAGCTGACCGCGACCTACACGATGTTCCTTCCAGACGGCACGCCCGTTCGAGCCAAGGTGCAGTTGGAGCTGAAGCAGGCGCTGCCCATCAAGGAGCAGCTCTCGGAGAACCCCAAACAGTCGCCCGACCACGCCAAGCTCTACACCGTCAAGCGCGGCGATACGCTGCAGGCGATCGCCCACGCGGAGTACGACGATCCGCGCGAGTGGCGGCGCATCGCCGACACGAACGGCATCGATGACCCCATGAGTCTGCGCCCCGGAAACAAGCTCCTGGTGCCGCCGATCCTCAAGTAACCGCAGTTTGAGGAGAGAGCAGTGAGCAGCGAACATGGTGCGTTGAAGACCGAGATAAAACTCGATGATTCCACCACGCTTCAGGGGGATTCGGGCGAGGTCAAGCTCAAGGACGGCGCTCACGTCCTTCGGATCCAGGTGGACCAGCGCCTGGACTCCCCGGATTTCTTCGCCGTGACGATGCAGTCCATGACCCAGGAGAAGTTCCTGCTGTTGGACTCCGCCAAGCCCGGAATGAAGGTCGAGATCATGATGGGCTATGAGTCGGCGACGACCATATTCAAGGGTGAGGTGAGCTACATCGAGCCGTCGTTCAGCGAGAAGCGACAGGAGCTCACGATCTCTGGCTACGACTTCACCCACCGGCTGACTCGCGGGACGAACGCGCGGACGTTCGGGGACGGGCATAAGGCCAGCGACAAGATCTCAGCGGTCATCCAGAAGGTGGTCGAGGGCTCTGGCGTCCGGAAGTCGGGAAAGGCCGACGGCAGCGACGACCTGGTGGTCACGGCGGGTGGCGACGACGTGAAGTTCGAGTACGTGCCTCAGGTCGACGTGAACGACTTCCAGTTCATGAAGAGCCTCGGCGGTGTGTCCGGGGCGACCATCAAGCCGATGGCGCAGGAGGCAAAGAAGGTCGAGTTCAAGCAGACCAGCGCCAGCGGCCGCGTCGCGCTGGTGATCTGCCGAGACGTGCCCGATCCGGCGACCGCGACCCTGATTCGCCGAGCGGACTTTCGGCTCTCGACCGTGCAGCAGTTGTCGCGGGTCGAGGTGCGCGGGTGGGACCCCAAGAAGAAGGAGTCGATCCTCGGCGTGGCCGAGGCCCTGGACATGGGAGCGATCGACGGCGAGCCCGGGCATCAGCAGGCCGGCAAGGCGCACCACGGCGCCTCCTCGAGCGGCCAGACGCTGACGGTTGTGGACGTTCCCGTCGCCAGTAAGACCGAGGCTGAGGCCATCGCCAAGTCGATCTTTGACGGGCAGGCCATGGACTTCCTGACGGCCGACATCGAGATCGAGGGTCGCCCCGAGGTGGCGCCGGGCGTGCTGGTCGAGCTCAAGCAGTTCGGCAAGCGCTACAGCGGCAAGTACATCGTCGATGCCGCGCATCACATCTACATGGCCGGCGGCAAAGACCCCTATATCGTGCGGCTGCACCTGGTGCGGAACTCCTCGCCGAGCGCCTGATCTCAGGGATGGGCCGCGCACGGAACGCCGGAGAGAGGGGGGCGTCCAGACCCTGGCGTGCCCGGTCCCGGCGCGCTGCATCCCTGCTCGGGCGCGGTTCCGGGCTCGGTTGACACCCCCACAGCCTCATCTATGATGCCGCGTGCCAGCAAGCGTATCGGTTCGGGAGTCGCGGGAGCGAGCAGTGAGCCAGCATTCCGACAGCGAGGATCTGCTCCTGCTTCAGGACGTTCTCGACGAGGTCGTCAATGGCCGGACGAAGGGGCATTCGTGCCCTTTCTGTGCAGAAGGAACGTTGGACGTGTCGATCGATGAGGGATGCGTGCGCATCCGCTGCCCATCTTGCGGGAAGTTCTTCGACGGACGCCTCGCCTGAGTTCGCGATCGAGCGCCAGAGCCGGAGGAGAAATGAAGGACTTTCTGGGTAGGGGTATCGCCTTCCCGATGGGAGTCGATGCCTACGGGGCGTTACGAACGTCAGTGCACGAAGAGAGCGTGTCCGAAGCGGTGCGCCTGATTTTGGGCACCGCCAAGGGTGAGCGGGTGATGCGCCCCGAGTTCGGATGCGCGATTCACGACCTGGTATTTCACCCCGTCAACGCCAACACCTGCGCGCTCATCTCGCTGTACACCCGGGAGGCCCTGGTCAAGTGGGAGCCGCGCGTGGAGGACATCCAAGTGCAGGCGTATCCAGACCCCACCCAGGAAAACCTCATCCTCATCAACATCCAGTACCGGGTGCGGCGGACCAACAACATGCAGAACTTGGTCTACCCGTTCTTCCTGCGGAGGGAACAAGACCTATGATCCCGAGCCCCAATCTCGACGACCGCTCGTTCGACGACATTGTGGAGGAGGCGATCCGGCTCATTC
>CAZNZH010000011.1:0-3369 GCA_964577445.1 uncultured Myxococcales bacterium | reverse complement strand
CGCAGTACTGCCCGACCTGGACCAACTTCAACAAGGCGGACCCGGGCATCACCCTCCTTGAGCTGTTCGCGTGGATGACCGAGATGGTCGTCTACCGACTCAATCGCGTCCCCGACAAGAACTACCTGGCCTTCCTCAACATGCTGGGCCTGGAGCTGAGCCCGCCCCAGCCGGCGCGTGCGATCGTCCAGTTCGATACCAGCGACAAGGTGGACCAGGTTCGCATCGCCGCCGGGACGCGCTTGACCACCAAGCCCGCCGACGACCAGCCGGCGCTGCTCTTCGAGACCGAGCACGAGCTGCTGGCCACGTCCAACAAGCTCGTCCGCTGCATGAGCCAGTACAACCAGATGTTCGCCGACAATACGCCGTTCGTGGGCGGGCAGGGTGGCGCCTTCGAGGTGTTCGGAGGTGCTCGCAGCATCGAGCGCTACATCTACTTGGGAGATGCCCGTTTCGCGGCGTTCTCGGAAGACGCGATGTTGTTCGCGCGGTTTGAGCAGCAGAGCGCTGGCGAGCGCGAGTTTCCCGAGCTCTTGGAGTGGGAGTACTGGGACGGCGCGCGTTGGCGCGAGCTGGTGCGTCCCTCGATGGAGCTGGAGCGGAACACCGTCGCGTTTCAGGGGCCCGGGGTCTTTGAGCCGTCGGTCATCAACGAGGTCGAGTCCTGGTGGATCCGCGGGCGGCTCTTCGAGCTCCCGCGGTCCGAGGAGGAGACCGTCCTCGACATCATCCAGGCTCGCTTGGAGATCTTGGGCGAGGGCGTGCGGCCGGAGCTGGCCATCGCGAACACCGAGGGTGGCGTGTTTCAGGCGCTGGACCTGGACAAGAACTTCCTGCCCTTCGGGAAGGCGCCCCAAGTCGACTCGACGCTCTACCTGTCCTCCCAAGAGGTGTTGGGCCAGCCCGACACCCGCGTGCGCATCGAGATGGAGCTCAGCGACCAGACCGTGGCCGAGGCGCCGCGCGCGTCGCCGGACCTCGTGCTGCGTTGGGAGTACTTCAACGGCAAGCGGTGGAAGGTGCTGGGGCGTTGCAAGGCTGCCGACCACAGCATCGAGACCGAATATGAGTTCGTCGATGGCACGCGGTGCCTCACCGAGTCGGGCTCCATCAGCTTCATGCGCCCCGCGGATTTGGCCATCGCAGACGCCGGCGGGACGGAGGCGCTCTTCGTGCGGTGTCGCATCGAGTTGGGCAGCTACGGGACGCCCGGCTCGTATGAGCTGGACGACGACACCTGGGTCTGGAAGGACGACAACCCGCTCCGACCGCCCTACCTGAAGTCCCTCGTGTTCAAGTTCCAAGAGGAGCCGCACTTCATCGAGCACTGCCTCGTCTACAACGACTTCTTGTACACGGATCACTCGAAGGTCGCGGCGACCGAGTACAAGCCGTTTCAGGTGTTCCAGCCGGCGACCGAGGAGTCGCCGACCCTCTTCATCGGCTGGGAAGCGCCGTTCCCCAACGAGACCTGCCAGGTCTATTTCAACGTCGTGGACGCGGACCTGCGCGGTGGGCGCGCGGCGGTCGCGGCCTTCGACGACCGCGGCGATCGCTCGGTCGAGCAGCGCGTCGTATGGGAATACTGGAACGGCAAGACGTGGCAGCCCCTCGCGCCGCGCGACTCGACGGAGAACTTCACCCAGCCAGGCTTCATCGAGTTCGTCGGGCCGACGGACTTCCGCAAGTCGCGCCGCTTCGGTGATTCGCTCTACTGGATGCGAGCGCGACTCGAGGTCGGTGGCTACGACGAGGCGCCGCGCGTCGACTGCGTCATGCTGAACGCCGTGTACGCGTCGAACGTGACGACTTACGGCGAGACGGTGCTGGGCACGAGCGCAGGGACCCCCAACCAGCAGTTCACCTTCCCTCGCGCGCCCGTGCTCAACGGTGAGGTGCTCGTGGTGTTGGAACCGGAGGCGCCGCTGGGGGCCGAGCTGGAGGCGGTGGTCGCGCACGGGGGCGAGGCCGCCGTCGTCCCGGATGCGGACGGGCAGGGGGTGTTCGTCCGGTGGCGACGCGTGGACAGCCTGTTCGACGCCGGGCCCCGTGACCGCGTCTACACGAAAGACATCCAGACCGCCGACGTGCGCTTTGGCGACGGCGTGCGCGGGATGATCCCGCCCAAGGGTGAGAAGAACGTGCGCGCCCGGCGCTATCAGGTCGGTGGCGGCGCCTCGGGGAACGTGCCTGCCAACACGATCATCGGTCTCAGCGACACCATCGCGTTCGTGAACGGCGTCACGAACCCGTATCCTGCGGGTGGTGGCTGCGACATGGAGACGGTGGAGGACGCCAAGTTGCGCGCTCCGCACATCCTGAAGGCGCGCAACCGGGCCGTGACGGCGGAGGACTTCGAGTGGCTCGCCCAAGAGGCGTCGACCTCGGTGGCCAGGGTCAAGTGCCTCCCGTCGACGGCGCGCGAGGGCGAGGTCACGGTCATCGTGGTACCGCGCGCGCCACTGCACGCGGAGATCCACGACAAGCCCATGCCTACGGCCGAGCTGCTCAAGCGCGTCCGGGGCTACCTGCATGACCGCAAGCTGGTCTCCACGGTCGTGAACGTGGTGCGGCCCGCCTACGCCGAGCTCTCCGTGGACATCGAGTTTGTGCGCACGGCCGCCGGGGCGAGCGATCGCATCAAGCGCGGCGTCGAGCGCGCGCTGCGCAAGTTCCTCCACCCGCTGTACGGCGGGCGGAACAGCACGGGCTGGCCCTTCGGGCGAGCGGTGCTCAAGATCGACCTGTACCAAGTCGTGGAGGACGTCGATGGCGTCGATTTCATCGACAAGGTGCGGCTCTTTGACGAGGTCCGCGGCGTGGAGGTCGAGCAACTGAAGATCGGCGACGACCAGCTCGTGCACCTCGTCAACGTGAACGCCACAGAGAAGGCGCATGACCGCATCATCTGAGCCGCGCAGCAGGAAGGTGGTGCTCCCGGACGTCGCCGGGCTCCACCTTCGCGATGCCGAGATCGTCCTGCGCAACGCGGGGCTGTCGGTGACGCGCGTCCTTCACGTCGAGGCGTACGCGGACGAGTTCCACGTCGTGCGCCAGGAGCCGCGAGACGGCCAACTGGTCGATCGCGATCGCCAGGTGACCCTCCACATCGCGCGGAAAAACCTGGTCCGCTTTCTCCCTCAGGTCTACCAGCAGTCCGCCAGCGATAGAGACTCGTTTTTGCGAGGATTCCTCTCGGTGGTGCAGCAGCTCTCTGACCGCACGACCCGACGGCTCGACCACCTCCACGAGCTCTTCGATCCCCGCACGACGGACCCCGATTTTCTCCCGTGGCTCGCGAGCTGGCTGGCGCTGGTGGTGAGTCCAGATTGGACCGAGATGCAATCGCTCAAGATGCTGCTTGCT
>CAZNZH010000010.1:4552-20620 GCA_964577445.1 uncultured Myxococcales bacterium | reverse complement strand
GGAGCGACGTCGACCCGGATCGGCAGGGCCTGCTCGAGCACGTCTTCGATGGCGTGGGGCCGACTTACGAGCGCTGGGTCGAGTACGCGCTCAAGGTGCCGCTCTTCTTCATCATGCGCGATGACGACCTGGTCGACTGCGCCGGCCTGCCCTTCGGTGAGTTCCTCCGCAATGGATTTCAGGGCCACGAGGCGCGGATCGAGGATTGGGAGCTCCATCTCTCGACGCTCTTCCCGGATGTGCGGCTCAAGACCTATCTGGAGATGCGCACGGCGGACTGCGTAAAACCCGCGGTCCTGCCGGCGCTCCCGGCCCTTTGGAAGGGCCTGCTCTACGACGCGTCGGCGCGCGCGGCCGCGTGGGATCTCGTGAAGGGGTGGTCGATGGAGGAGCGCTGGGAGCACCGGGCGGCGGTGGCGCGCGACGCCCTGGCCGCGCCCGCGCCGGGGGGGCGCTTTCAGACCCTGGATGTCGCCCGCGAGCTGTTGGCGATCGCGGCCGGCTCGCTGCGGGAGATGGCCGAGCCGGCCACCCTCGCGAGCGGCGCGGTAGTGCCTGACGAATCGGTGCATCTCAACGGTCTCGAGGCTCTCATCGCGACCGGCCGCTGCCCGGCGGACGTCACGCTGGCGTGGTACGAGCGGACTCAGCCCGGCCCCGAGCAGATCATCGCTCACTACGAAGCGAGCTGGGCTGAGTTTTAGGTATCTCGGCCGGTCAGCCTGCGCTCACCGACCAGACCGCCGCGCCCGCGCCCGGGTGGTGCACGCGGTCCGACCGCCACTCGTGGGGGTCGACCTCCTGAAAGGCCGTGTCCAGCGCCTCGATCGCGGCCAGGGCGGCCTCGTCGACGCGGTGCTCGCGCAGCTCGTGGTAGAGCCGGTCGAAGCGCGCGAGGTGGTCGCGGGTCCGGCGCACGGCGTAGGGCACGACGGTCGCCATGGTCACGATGAAGGCCCAGTCGCTCGCCTGGGCCAGCAATAGCTCGCGCGCGGCCTGGCAGAGCGCCCGCCGCTCGAGCGGGGACGGTTCCGGGTAGGCGTCTGCGAGCTCGACCATGTGCTCTTCGGCGCGATGGAGGTGCTTGTACATCCAGGCGTTGCCGCCGTTGAGCCACACCTCATAGGAGCCGCCGTCGCCCCAGGAGCTGGCGCAGGGTGCGACGACCTGCGCTGTCGGCTCGATGGCCAGGTAGCGCTCGGGCGTCGTCAGGGCCAGCGTGGTCTGCGTCGCGGCGGCGCGGAAGAGCGCCTCCAAAAACGCCGTGCCCTCGAACCACCAATGCCCGAAGAGCTCAGCGTCGAAGGGCGCCAGGAGGTGTGGCGCGGCCCCGATGTGTGCGGCGATTCGCCCGACCTGCTCCTGGCGGCTGGCCAAGAAATGCCGCGCGTGCTCGCCGGCGCGCTCAAACGCCCAGCGCGGGACCCAGGCCTGTTTGGCGTCGAGCGCTACCTTCCCGGTCACCCGGTGCAGCTTGATGCCGACGCCACGCCGCGGCCCGCCCATGAAAATCGGCGCCACGCTCGCGTCGGGGGCGTCCCACCCGATGTCTCGGTAAAACTCGCGGTAGAGCGCGTCGCCCGGGTAGCCCTCTTCGGCCGACCAGACCTGGCGTGAGCACTCGGGATCGCGCGCGAACGCCGCGACGCCGCTCTCGGTGAGCACGGGGCGGTAGTGGCCGAAGCGCGGCCGGGGGCGGGCGTAGTCGATGCCGTGGGTCTCCATGAAGAAGTAGGAGATGCCGGCGTCGGCGAGCACCTGCTCGAGGCCAGGCGCGTAGGCGCACTCGGGCAGCCACATCCCCGCCGGGCGCCGCCCCAGGTGCTTCGCGTAGTTCGCGCACGCCACCTCGACCTGAGCGCGCCGCGCGGCGTCGGTGGCCATCAGCGGCAGATAGCCGTGGGTCCCCGCGACCGTGACCAGGGCGATGCGGCCGGCCTCCTGGTGGCGTCCCAGGGCCCCCAGCAGGTCGCGCCCGCAGCGCTCGCCCCACAGGGTCCGCGTGTCGCGCAGCAGCCAGGCCGCGTGCTCGGCGGCGTCTTGAAACGCCGTCCCCTGCCGCGCCTCGGCCTCTCGCTCGGCGAGCGTGATGAGCGCGTCCAGGCGGTCCGCATACCGTTGGCGTAGCAGCGGATCGGCCAGCATCTCGCAGAGCGGCGGCGAGACCGACATGGTCAACGGCGCGTCGACGCCGTCGGCTTGCAGGCGGTCCAACATCCGCAGCAGCGGCACGTAGGTCTCGGTCAGCGCCTCAAAGAGCCAGTCTTCTTCGAGGAAACTGGGATGCTCCGGGTGCCGGATGAAGGGCAGGTGGGCGTGCAGCACGAGGGAGAGGTAGCCCGTGGGCGCGCGGGCGGGCAGGTGTGTGTCGGCCAACTCAGCCTCGCCTTGCGTGCGTCGCGCTGCTCGATGAACCCGCGGCGTTGGCCGCCCCATAAGCGCCCGGCAGCCCGTCGACTGCGCGGCCCGGCGGCGCGCTGGCGGCGCTCAGGCGGCCGTCGGCGCCCACCCGCGCCCAGCGCTCGGTGCGGTCTGCGGCGGGGCCCTCCGCGGGGGTCTCGAAGGGCAGCGCGGCCACCAGCGCGCTCCCAGCCTCGGTCACCACGCTCAGCCGGACCAGCCCGCGCGTGCTCGCCGGCACCCGCAGCCACGCCTCCGAGACCTCGGCGGCGAGGTCCAAGGTCGCCAGCTCCTCTCCGTGAGCCCCTTCCGCGCGCACCTGCCAGCCCCGCACCCCATCGCGGCGCGACTCCCACGCCGCCCGCACCATGCGCGGCTCGACCATCATGACGCGCACCCGCTCGCCCTCGTATCCGTCGGGCAGCGGCAGCCCCCAGTCGATGAAGGCCTCCTCGCTCACCTCAGGTGACCCCGTCGCGCGCACGCGCTCGCTGCTGCTCATCAGGTCGACTCCTACTTCACGGTGGATGAGATCTGGCAGGTCTTCTGGGCCGCCAGCGTCGTCTTGCCCCAGCATGTGATGTTCCCGCCGCTACACTGGGACGCCGGTGAGCCGCAGGTGTCGTACGCGCTGCTCAGCTCCTTGCAGTCGTCCAGGCTCTTACAGGTCGAGGCGCAGAGGCTCTTGGTCACGATGTTCGGGTGCTCGGACGCCAGCTTTTGGCCGGCGAGATTGAGGCACACCGTGGTCTGAATGCCCGGGACCTCACCCTCGCTCGTGCAGCCTCCGTCACAGGCCCGCGTGCAGAAGCGAAAGCCGCCCAGGTACGCGCCCTCGTCATAGCAGTACCCGGTCTTGCACTCGCAGTGCTTTTCGCACGCTGCCATCAGGGGTTGCTTGCCTTGAAGGGCGGCCGCGCACTGCTGCTCCGGGTCGGGGCCCGTGTCCACCTCTGTGGCGACGTCCGGCGTCATCGCAATATCCGGCTGCGTCACGACGACGTCGGGCTGCGGCGCCGCGACCCCGTCAGGCTGCGGCGGCACCGCCCCAATGCAGCGCGTCTTGCCGTCGGCGCCGACCTCGACCCGCCCGACGCAGATGATCTCCTGAGCGCCGTCGCACGCCGGCGCGGCCGTCAACGCTGCGAGCCCCAGCAGCGAAAGCGTCAGCCATCGCAGCAGGGGCGGGCGCAGCAGGGGCGGACGTCGCACGTGGGTGGCTCCCAAGAAGGCGGGGCGAGCAGCCGAATCCGGCCGAGTATCACCGCCCGCGCCCCCCGGGAGCAAGGACCACCGTGGTAGCGGCGGTCTAGAGCAGGTCCTTCACCGTCTCGCGCTCGCTCGCCAGCTCGTCGATCGTGCCCTGCATCTTGGTCTTCACCGACGCGCTCAGCTCGAGGCCCTCGACGATCTCGTACTTCCACGGGGCGGTGATGCGCACCGGGAACGAGAAGATGAGACCCTCGGGCACGCCGTACTGGCCCTGCGACGGCACGGCCATCGACGTCCAATCCTGGTCGCCGGTGCCGCAAAACCAGTCGTGGATGTGGTCGATGGCCGAGTTGGCCGCCGACGCCGCCGACGACTTGCCGCGCGCCTGGATGATGGCCTTGCCGCGCTCGCGCACGGTCTCATCGAACTCGCCGGCCAGCCACGCGGCGTCCAGCAGGTCGGCGACCGGGCGCCCGGCGATGGTCGCGCGGTCGATGTCCGGCACCATGGTCGAGGAGTGGTTGCCCCAGATCGTGACGTTCTTGACCTGGCTCGGCGTGGCCTGGGCGCGCAGGGCGAGCTGGCCGACCGCGCGGTTGTGGTCCAGCCGCGTCATCGCGGTGAAGTTCGCCCGCGGGACCCGCTTGGCCTGCGCGGCGGCGATGAGGCAGTTGGTGTTGCAGGGGTTGCCGACCACGAGGACCTTCGCGTCCTCGGCCGCCACCGTGTCGATGGCCTGGCCCTGGCCGGTGAAGATCGGGCCGTTGACGCGGATCAGGTCCGCGCGCTCCATCCCAGCGGAGCGCGGCCGCGAGCCGACCAGCATGACGATGTCGGCGTTCTTGAACGCGATCTTCGGGTCGTCGGCGACCTCGACGCCGTGCAGCAACGGGAAGGCGCTGTCGATCAGCTCCATGGCGACGCCCTCGAGGGCGTTCATGGCGACGGGCAGCTCGAGGCCCTGAATGATGACGGGCTGATTCGCGCCGAGCATCTCGCCCGCGGCGATGCGGAAGAGGAGCGAGTAGCCGATCTGGCCGGCGGCGCCGGTGACTGCGATGCGCATGGGACGGGTCATTTGGGCTCTCCAAGGCGGGTCTGGAAGGTGGCGCGCGCAATACCAGAACAGGCCGCTGCCGTCCACGCTGACGCGCGTTTCTGGCGCCGCGGAACCCAGCTTGCCGCATCGCGGTTCGGCCGGTAGCCTCCGCCGACCATCGCCCAAGCCATCTCGGACGGAGCGCCCATGTCATCGACCTTCCGGACCGCCCCCGATCCGAACATCACCGGCTATCCGCCCGGTATCGCCTACATCATCGGCAACGAGGGCTGCGAGCGCTTCAGCTTCTACGGCATGCGCGCGATCCTCTATGTCTACGTCGTCGCGCTCTACATCGGCATGCGCGGCATGGACCCCGAGGCGGCCAAGAACGGCGCCACCGAGACGGTCCACCTCTTCAACGCCGCCGTCTACGCGCTGCCCATCATCGGCGCCATCGTCGCCGACCGCCTCTTCGGCAAGTACCGCACCATCCTCTGGCTCTCGCTGGTCTACTGCCTCGGCCACCTCGCCCTCGCCGTCTTCGAGAACCCCACCTGGCAGCACGAGATGTTCGGCAAGGTCTTGGTCGACCCGGTCCACGGCCTCTACATCGGGCTCGGCCTCATCGCCGTCGGCTCCGGCGGCATCAAGCCCTGCGTGTCCGCCCACGTCGGCGACCAGTTCGGCCGCGGCAACTGGGACAAGCTCGGCAAGATCTACAACGCCTTCTATTTCATCATCAATTTCGGCTCGGCCTTCGCCACGATCTTCATCCCCCTCATCTTGGGCGAGCGCGTGGTCGACCCGGTCACCGGCGTCCCCCACTTCGCCGGCAGCGCGAGCTGGGCCTTCGGCGTCCCGGGGATTCTCATGGGCCTGGCGACCTTCTCCTTCTGGCTGGGGCGCAAGAAGTTCGTCCATGTCCCGGCCTATCCGGGCGGCCGCCTGGGCGTCCTCGACGTCATCTCCGGCAGCGCGCTCTTCATGGGGCTCTTCGGCTACCCGGTCTTCCTCCACGAGCTGACCACGCTCCCGGTCACCATCGGCATCTGCGTCGGCCTGGTCGTGCTCTTCGCGCTGCTCTTCGGCTACCGCCAGAGGTTGGCGCTCGACGACGGCTTCCTCACCCAATCCATGCTCTCGCTGTGGGCTCACATCACCCGCGCTCCCCAGGGTCCCGGCACCGCGTCCCCCAGCGGCACCCCCGACCTCCGCGATCACTGGTTTTACGGCCCGGCCGCCCGCCGCTTCGGCAGCGCCGCCGCCGAGGGCCCGATCGCGGTCTGGCGCATCATCAGCGTCTTCTTCCTCGTCAGCGTCTTCTGGGCGCTCTTCGACCAGCATTCATCGACCTGGATCGAGCAGGCTCGGCACATGGACCGCCTCGTCGCCTTCGATCTGCACGGCTGGCTCGCCGTGGGCGCCGGCCTCGGCCTCCTGGTCGGCCTGGCCATCTTCCTGTCCGCCCGCGAGCGCCCCACCGCCCGCAAGCTCGGCCTCCCGCTGGGCCTCGTCATCGGCCTCGCCATCGGCTACGGCGCCTTCGCCTTCGGCCCCACCTACGAGCTACAGGCCTCCCAGGTCCCCGCCGTGAACCCCTTCATGGTGATGATCCTCATCCCCCTGACCACCTTCGGCCTCTACCCGCTGCTCGACCGCGCCGGCTTCGAGCCCCGCCCGCTGCGCCGCATGACCCTCGGCATGCTCACCGCCGGCTTCGCCTTCGTCGCCGTCGCCTTCCTCCAGATGCGCATCGACGCCCTCGCCACCCACGGCGCCAAGCTCCACGTCGGCTGGCAGCTCATCCCCTACTTCATCATCACCCTGGCCGAGGTCATGGTCTCCATCACCGGCTTGGAGTTCGCCTACTCCCAGGCGCCGAAGAAGATGAAGTCCGTCATCATGGGCTTCTGGCTGCTCAACGTGACCATCGGCAACCTGCTGGTCGCGCTGCTGGCGGGCTTTCACGGCCTGCCGCTGGTCAGCTTCTTCCTCGTCTTCGCGGGCCTGATGATGGCCGCCGCCCTGCTCTTCGGACTGCGCGCCGCCTTTTACACCTACCGCGACTATACGCAGTAGGCCGACGGCGCCCGCCCAAACGGCTGACCCGCAGGCCAGCCCTCTAAAACAGGTCGCTGATCTTCTTTCGGGTCGCCGCGATCTCGGCGTCTTTGTAGCCGACCACCCGCTCGCGCACGACGCCCTGGCGGTCGATGATGAAGCTGGTCGGCATCGCGTTGATGTCGAAGTCGCTCATGGTCCGCGCGGTCGGGTCCAGCGCCACCGTGAAGTTCGGCGCCAGCTCGTCGATGTAGCGCTGGCCGTTGGACGCCGTGCGATCCACGTTGATACCGACGACCTGAAAGCCCTTCGAGGCCCACTCGTCCTGCCACAATTTGATCGCCGGCATCTGCTTTTTACAGTTGCCACACCACGACGCGAAGAAGGTCAGGTAGGTCACCTTGCCCTTGAACGTGGCCGGCGACAGCTTGCCCCCCGTGGTCGTCTCGAGCACCAAATCGTCCGGCACCTTGGCCCCCAGAGCCTGGGGCAGCGTAGCGGCTGAGACCTGAGCCGCCGTCGCGACCTCTTGGGACTCCTGGTCTGCGCAGCACCGAAACCCCGTCGTGTTGTTCTTGTAGCCGGCGCCAAAGGTCGAGGTCGTCCGCCGGCAGGTCCCGCCGCTCCCGCTGCGCCAGTCGCCGCCCATCATCGCCGAGCCCTCGGCGGTGTCGCCGATCCACTCGTAGACGTTGCCGGTCATGTCGTAGATGCCCTCCGGCGTCACGCAGCTCGGGCTGGCCCCCGTCTCGGTCGGTCCCCCGGTCAGCTCGTTTTCCGAGTCCCGGCAGGCCCCAACCTCGTAAAACGCGCCATAGGGGTACATGCGCCCCTGGACCGCCCCGTCGGTGAAGCGCCCGTTGCCCTCGGGGTCCGTCGCGGGCTGCCCGATGCACGCCGAGACCCACTCCTCCTCGGTGCACAGGCGCTTGCCGGCGGCCTCGCAGGCGGCCTTCGCCTCAAACCAGCTCACCATGGCCGGCTTGACCATCGGCACGCTGACCGCCTTGCCCCCGCCGTCGATGGAGGCCTCGAACGCGTCGATCCAGAAGGGCCCGCTGGTCTTGGCGGCCTTCACCATGCGCGGCGTCGTGTCCGTGACGGGCTGAGCGTCCGCGCTCACCGGCACGGGGTTCTCGATGGCCTGCTGGATGTAGTAGTCCAGCACGTCGGTCGCCGTGGAGCCCGTGACCATCCGCCCGTTGATGTAGATGCGCGGCGTGCCGTTGATGCGTGCCCGCGCCGCGATGCGCACGTCGCGCTCGATGCGCTGCTTTGGCCGGTCGGACTTGCGGCACTCGTCGTACTTCGCCAGGTCCATGCCGAGCTTTTCGGCGTAGCCCCGCAGCTCGTCGTCGGCGAAGCGCTTCTGGTTTTGGTAGAGCAGCTCGTCCATCTCCCAGAACTTGCCCTGCTCCTCTGCGCACGAGGCCGCGAAGGCCGCCCGGCACGCGCCCTCGTGCATGCGGTCGCCGCCCATCCGGTAGTTGCAGTCGCCGTTCATCGGGTAGTGCTTGAACACGAAGCGGACCTTGTCTTTGTACTTCGCGTGCAGCGGCGCCTCCTGCGAGTTCACGTAGCGGCAGAAGCCGCACTCGAAGTCCTTGAAGGCGACGAAGGTCACCGGGGCGCCGACGGGGCCGATGCTGTGCTCGTCGTCGGCCAGGGGCGTCTCGAACCAGTCGAGGCCGTTGTCGGTCAGCTTCGGCGTCGGTCGGGCGGCGACGGGCTTGGCGGCCGCCGCCGCGCTGGCCGCTGGCGCCGGGGCCGTGTCGGCGGCGCCTCCGGGCTCGGCGGGTGCTGCGGGGGCGACCTCGGCCGGCGTCGGGGCGGCCATCTGCTGCGCGATCATCGCCTTGGCGTCTTTCAGCATCTGCGTGCGCGTCTGCTGAAACACCACCACCGTGGCGCCGGCGGTCACCGCGAAGAAGACCGCCGCGGGCACCAGCGGCGAGCGCGCCGAGAAAAGCCCAGTCGCCGCCTGACGAATCGTGCCCCCCAGACCGCGCCCGCCCGCCAGGAAAGCCAGGGCGGTCACGCCGAGGTTCACGCCGTAGAGCATCATGCAGTAGGGGCAGTAAAACCCGATCTGCGAGTGGCTGATCCAGCCGAGGTAGCCGGCGTGTAGCACCGTCACCACGCCGAGGCCCGCCAGGTAGCTGGTCGCGGTGCCGGAGTGCGGCCCGCGCTTGAGCCCCATGAACGCCAGCAGCGCCATCAGCAGATAGGTCGGCACCGCGTAGAGGGCGACGGGCAGGCCGAACAGCTCCGACGCAGGGTGCGTCTGCACCTGATCGCAGTTGAGCTTTCCGCCGAAATTGCAGGCGCTGACGAAGGTCGGGTCGTAGCCCAGGCGTAGCTTCACATAGGTGAGGTAGACGGCGATGCCCGTCCCGCCGAGGAGCAGGAGCAGGGCGACGCTGAGGGGCCAGGTGCGAACGGGGCGATTTTCGGGGATTGGGTCCATCGTCGGGCGTCTCCGCGGTGGAAGGTGGGACGGCGAGGCTTATAACAAATGGGCGGCGTCGCCTCCAAGCGAGGCGACACCTGAAGAAGCCGCTCAGGTGAGCGGGCGCATCACGGGCTGCGTGACGCCGCGTAGGGATCGGCGCCCAAGAACTCGGCGACGACCTCGTAGCCGCCGGGGCGCTGGTCGGCGGGTATGTTGAAGCGTGCGCTAAAGCGGCCCGCGGAATCCAGCGTGGTCAGGGCCAGCAGGCCCAGCGCTCGTCCGCCCGGGCCGTCCATGAGGAGCAACTGCACCGAGCCGATGGTCACCGGGCGGCCGGCGCCGTCGAGCACGCGGCCCGAACCCTCGAGCGCGTCGCCGCGGAATATCAGTGTGTCCGACAGCTCCAAGCTGGTGCGCGTGGCGCGCAGATCGGGGCGCTCTTGACGCCGGCTCACCGCCGGGGGCAAGAGCGCGCCGCCGGAGACGGGCTTGCCGAGGCCCTGCGAGGGGCTGGCGGTCGCGCGTTCGTTGCGACGCACCGGCGGCAACCCCTCGACCGACCCCGCGCCCGCGCTCGATTGCCCCTGGGCCAGGGCGCGCGCGTATGCTTCAGGCCGCTCGAAGGGGTCGCGGCCGCGCGGGCGATGGCGCAGCTTGTCCTCGGTGCCCTGGATGACCAGCCGCTCGGCCCCGCCGCCCAGATCGATGCGCATCCAGCCCGCGTCGCGGCCCGGCACCCAGACCTCCACGAACACATGCGCCTCGTTGAACACGTAGCGCGCCGGGATGCCGAGGCCCTGCGCCGTCACGACGAAGCCGTAGGCGCGGTGGCGGCAGATCCCGCGCTTTCCGAGCGCCAGGTCCGTGTAGATGTCGTCGCTCTCCGGCGGCGGGTCGCCTGGCTCGAACTCGCGAAAATGCGTGACCAGCGCGCTCAGGAGCTGGTCATAGGGCGCGGACACGTCCAGCCCCAAGCGGGCGGCGACCTTGCGCGCGCGGGCGGCGTAGTCGGCGTCCGGGTGGGGGCGAAGCTCCGGCGGGACGTCGCGCACCGTGTGGCCGAGCGGCACGCTGCGGCCGAAGTAGCCCGAGGGCGCGTCGGTCAAGAAGATCAGGCGGAAGCGGCCCGGCGAGGCCGTCCGGATGTAGAAATTGTCCGCCTGGTCGCGGACGAAGGTGACCGCGGTCCGCGGCGTGGTCTCAAAGGACAGGATGCGCGCCGACGGCGCGACCGAGGGCAGCGGGATCTCCTCGCCCGGGCGGCCCTCGACCAGGACCGACCCCCAGAACACCTCGCGGTCCGTCGCGCCATGGTTGCCCGCGGGCCGGACGGTCTCGAATCGGGGGGGGCCGAGGGTCAGGCTGCCGTCTGCCGCCACGGTGTCCAGGGCGCGATTACGCTTGAACGGCACCACCGAGGGGTCGAAGACGGCGTGGTAGCCGAGGGTGCCCTCTCTTTCCGTGTCGCGGTCGGGCAGGGCGCGGCTGCCGAGGCTCTGGCGTGGGTCCATCCGGGCGCCGAAGGGGTCGAGCTCGCCGGGCGGCGAGGTCGCGGAGGGCTCGGGCGCCGCGTCGCCGCTGGCCGCCGCCGAGTCGGGGCCCGCGGGCGCGGCCGGGCCGGTCGCGCCGTCGTGGGCGTAGATGACCTCGCCCGGGGCGCGCTCCGCGTCGTCGCCCGGGGCACGCAGCGCTTGGCCGTCGCGCTGCACCTCGAGGGGCAACGAGCCGCCGCGGCGCGGGTCGTAGACGAAGACCGGCGGCCCGGCGCTGCCGCCCAGGGGAGGGGGCAGGCGGCGGTGCAGGATGCGGCCCTCGGGCGTGGTCGACACGTCGTCGTCGGCGGCGGCGACCCCGGGCAGCGCGAACGACGCCGCCAAGGCGCACAGCGCCAGCCAGCTCCGCGAGCCGCGCTTGGAGCACAGCGCCGCGCGCGGGGCGGCGCGGGCCGGGATTCGTGGGTGAGTTCGGAGCACGGAGACCATCGTGCGGCGGAGGTAGACAGTCATCAACCTCCGCGAGCCGCCATCTCTTCCCGCCGGCACACGCGGTCTCACCGCCCGCACACGCGGTCAGTGGCTGACCGTTGCAATTCGGCCGGCTTGGGATAGCATCGGGTCATTCTCTCGGGTCGGTCAGCTCCACCGCATCGCGTCGCCATCGTGGCGATTCGCTGCCGGGGTGGTTCCGCCCGCGGGGTACCACCGGACTGGCCGCGACAAGCGAGGTCCGCGCCATGCCGACGTTCACCCCCCTCGACGCGCTCAGCAAGAGCGCCCGCCCCGCCTCCGACGCCCAGATCCCGGAAGGGACACAGACCAGCCCCAGCCAGCTCGCGGCTGGGCTGCGCGGCCTGAACTACGACCAAGGCGCCGCCACGCTGGCGCCCCAGGCGAGCGCCGCGCCGAAGGCTCCCGAGGCGACGCCCGAGGCTCCCGAGGCCGCTCCCACGACGGCCCCCGAAGGGGTGGCCGATCCCGTGACCGCACCGGATCCGGCGCCAGCCCCGCCCGAGATCGTCTCCTCGATCTTCGCCGGGGTTCGGGCATTTCAGGACGCCCTCAGCGGCAAGGCCTTCATGCGGCCCGGGTGCGGCGATCGCCAGGCGGTCCGCGTGCTTCAGGGCGCGCTCAACCAGCTCGGCCACGACTGCGGCGCCGTCGACGGGCTCTGGGGCGGCTTGACCACCGCCGGGGTGAAGGCCTTCCAGGTCTCGGCGAATCTGGTGCCCGACGCCATCATCGGGCCGCTGACCGCGGGCGCGCTCGACGAGCAGGCCGGGACCCGCGGGCAGGTGGCGACCCCACCGGCTGGCAAGCTGGTCGGGCCCGATGGCAGCGCGGCCTCCTCGCTGGGCTACAACGTCGACGAGGTCATGGAGTTCGACACCGAAGGCAACGCCACCACGAGCTCCTACGACCTCGACGCCAAGGCGGCCGGTTGGAAGGACACCGACGGCTTGGCGTGGTTGCCCCCCTTCTTGTCGTGGCAGCACGAGACGATCCTTAAGCGCTGGAGCCAGGTCGACATGACGAAGTCGACCCTGACCGACCGCACGCGCTGTCAGGCCCAGGTGGCCATGGCCGCGCGCATCGTCGCCGGGCCGGACCAGCTCGCCGCCTACGCCCGCGAGGTGAAGACGGAGCTACAGAACAACCTGATGATCCTGACCATGCAGGTGCGCATCCAGGATCCGCTCGGCGCCGGGCCCGAGGCCAAGACCCTGGGCGAGCTGCCGCGCCGACTGGACACGGCGATCGCGCACATCGGGACGGTGACGCAGCGCCCGCTGGCGTGTTTTGAAGACCTCGACTGGATCGCCGAGGCCGCCCGCTGGGCGCTGTCGGGGCCGACCGACGCGAAGCCGACGGACGCAGACGCCGCGAAGGCGCACGGGCTCGGGCTCGGCGCCGGTGACGCCACCGCGATGAGCCAGACGGTCACCAGCCGCTCGCAGCTCCAGGGCCTGCTCGCCGCGCTGGTCCCCGGCGAGTCCTACAGCGTCGGCGTCGACCCCACCGACGTCCTCGCGGGGCAGCCGAGTGCGGCCACCCACTCGATCACCCTGGGCAAGGACCGGACCGGAAAGCTCTACCTGTACGACCCCTTCCCGAAGGCCGGCGACCAGATGATCGACGTCAGCCTCAGCGACGAGGCGCGCTTTTGGCCCTACTTCGAGAAGCAAGCGCCCGTGGGCCCGCGGCAGTTCAAGGAGACGGTCATCGACTCCAAGGCCAACGCGTCCAAGCAGGCAGGCGGCGGCCAGGGCCCCGAGCCGTGGGCGAACCTGCCCGGTACCTTGCCCGGCATCGAGCTCCCTGGCTGGGATCCCAACGACCCCCTGGGCTTGGGCCTCGGTCTCAGCCACTGATCTGCCGGGGCCGCTCGGCGGCAGGCCGTCACGTCGCCAAGTCCCTATTTTCACGCGGTATTCGGCGCGGTCGTCGGCCACAAAAAATGTGCCCGGCGCTTGCTTTTCGCGCTGGGCTCCATCACCCTGCCGCCCTCGCCTCATTCTTGTGGAGCTCTCGCCATGCGTTTCAGTCGCAGCCTGTGTGTTTTCGCACTAATTCCCAGCTTGTTCGTGGCTTGCGACGACTCCGGTAGCGAGCCGGCTGCGACGGCGAGCGAAGAAGGCGGCGTCATCGTCGCCCCCGGGAAGGCGGACGATTTCCTCTCGCTGTCGGCGCGCGAGTACTACATCACGGGCACGGCGACCATCACGCTGCCGGCGAGCTGGGCCAGCAAGACCGAGGACCAGCGCCGCGCCGAGGTCCAGCGCCTCATCCCCTATAAGCAGGTCGTCATCGGCTGGTTTCTGAACACCTACCTGGTGGATAAGGAGCACGACGAGGAGCCCTACGGCGGCTTCAAGGCGCTGACGAAGAACGGCTCGTATGAGGACCTGGACGTGCGCGCAGAGACGGATCTCGTCTGGGCCTTCGACTTCCGGCAGGAGGTCGGCGGGCAGCTCGACCTGGTCGCGGCCATCCCCGACACCGTCGCCCAGGCTGATGGGAGCTGGAGGTTCGGGCTGGCGGTCGGCAAGGTCGGCATCGACGAGATGCAGCGGCTGGACACGGATCGCGAGTGGTACCGCTCGTCGCCGTGGTCGAGCTTCAACCCGGCCAAGGTCGACGCGTCGAAGGTCGAGACCCTGGACCTGACGATTCGGCCGGAGCCGGCCAGCGACGACGCGTGGCTCGAGCAGGAGCGCCTGTTCGAGGACGGAAAGCTCACCGTCGGCATCCACTTCGGCTGGGACTATCACAACGCGTACCACGAGAAGCACTCGAAGTCGGTCTATGGCTGGCTGCTCAAGCGCGGCTTCAAGTCGCCGGTGGCGAAGTGGGAGGACCTCCGCCACGACGCCGGCCCGCTGACCGGCACGGTGCGCTACCACGGGCGCAACATCGCCGTGGAGGTCTCGCTCTTTTGGGGCCGCACCGGCGACGCGACCGACCCCGACACGGCGGCCGGCGGCAAGCAGCTTGAGGCGGACATGCTACAGAGCCTGGCCGAGCGCGAGCTGGTCATCTTCAACGGCCACTCGGGCCCCTTTTACGGGTTCGCGCTCGCCAACTGGCGCAAGACCAGCGAGGGCGACCTGGACGACAGCGAGCTGGCCCAGGTGCCGCTGAACCAGGGCAACTACCAGCTCATCGTGGCCGAGGGCTGCGACACCTACGCGCTGGGGCAGGCGTTCTACGACAACCCGTCCAAGCCGGGGCTCGAGGATCTGGACATCATCACGACGACCAGCTTCTCGAACGCGTCGAGCGCGGCGACCATCACCGACCTGCTGACGCGCCTCATCGGGACCAAGGGCGCCGACGTGCAGCCGGCGCTCTTCGGCGAGCTGCTGCGCGATCTGGACGGAAACTCCACCTGGTTTTCGACGATGTACGGCGTGCACGGCATCGACGACAACCCGACCGTTCACCCCTGGGCCGACCTCGACAAGGCGTGCGGCGTCTGCAAGAGCAACGGCGATTGCGGCGCGGGGATGCGCTGCGTGACGATGGCCGACGGCGTGAAGGGCTGCGCCGCCCAGTGCACCGCGAGCGTCGGCTGTGGCGACGGCTACGAGTGCCGGAACGTGCAGATAAGCGGCTACCTGAGCTCCAAAGTGTGCGCTCCCACCTCGCTTTCCTGCACCAAGTCGGTCGACGAGACCGTCGTGCTGCTCAATGAGGTGATGCCGGCGCCGAAGTCCGACCACAACGGCGACGGCACGACCAGCGGCGTCAAGGACGAGTACGTCGAGCTCATCAACCACGGCGCGGTCGCGGTGGACCTCAGCGGGTGGTCGCTGTCCGACGCCGTCGGCGTGCGTCACGTCTTCCCCAAGGGCACGCTGCTGAGCCCCGGCGGCGCCGTCGTCGTCTTCGGCGGCGGCGAGCCCAAGCTGGCGGCGGGGACCACGATCATCCAGACCGCGTCGACCGGGGCCTTGGGGCTGAACAACACCGGCGACCGCGTGCGCTTGGGCGACGTGGACGGGCAGACCGTCGATGAGGTCGCCTATCCGAAGGGCATGAAGGCCGACACGGCGATCGCGCGCCGCGACGACGGCGGGAAGGCGGCCGATTGGATCGAGGGCAGCGCGCCGACTCCCGGCGTCGCTCACGACGGCAGCCTGTTTTAGCGCCCCGCGAAGCCGCCGGCTCACCCGGCGCTGGCCAATCTGCGCGTAGACGTGTCACATGGCGCGCTGTGAACGGGCTTTTATCGGGGCGGATGGCTGTGCGGACGCGACGCGGGCTCCCAATCGGCAGCCGGCCGCGGCGCGGGGCCGGCGTGTGGGTCCTGCTGCTGCTCGCCTTTAGCGGTGGCGCCTGCGGCGAGCGAGCCGCGCAGGAGGGCAAGGGCGAGCGGCGGGTTCCGATCGAGGTCGCGCCGATTCGGGTAGGCGATATCGAGCGGAAGCGCACCTTCAGCGGCTCGCTCGACGCCTTCGCGCGGTTCGACGTCGCGCCGAAGTTCGCGGGGCGCGTCGCGACGGTCGCGGTGGACCTCGGCGACACCGTGACGCGCGACAGCGTCGTGGTGACCTTGGACGATGAGCAGGCGCGAAAGGCGCTGGCGCTGGCGCAGGCGCGGCTGGCCGTGGCGCGCGCTGGGGTCGCGGGGGCGTCCAGCACCCTGGGTGGCGCGCGCCGCGACCTGGGACGCGAGCGCACGCTGCACACCGGCGGGATAAGCTCCGACTCGCAGCTCGACGCGGCCAAGACGCGCGAGGGTGTGGCGGGCGCGGCGACGCAGGTGGCGCGGGCGCGGGTCGCGGAGGCCGAGGCCGAGCTGGCGGTCGCGCAGCTCGAGCTCGACGAGACCCAGATCCGCGCGCGCTGGTCGGAGGGCGACGACCAGCGCACCGTGGCGGCGCGGTCCGTCGACCCCGGGG
>CAZNZH010000010.1:0-4542 GCA_964577445.1 uncultured Myxococcales bacterium | reverse complement strand
GAGCTCGACCCGCTCATCGCGGTGATCTCGGTGACCGAGCGCGATTATCCGCTGCTCAGGGTGGGCCAGACGGCGCGCCTCGTGACCGACGCGGCGCCCGGTGAGACCTTCGCGGCGACCATCAGCCGGATAGCGCCCGCCTTCAGCGCGGCGTCGCGTCAGGCGCGGGTGGAGCTGCACGTCGACAACGCGGACCACCTGCTGAAGCCCGGCGCCTTCGCGCGCATCACCATCTCCCTGGCGCGCGCCGACGGCGCCATCATCGTCCCCGAGGCCGCGCTCAGCCGCAGAAAGGAGCAAGACGGCCTCTTCACCGTCAACGCCGACGGCACGGTGACCTGGCGCGTCGTCAAGGTGGGCATCCGCGACGGCGCCGAGGTGCAGGTCGAGGGCGAGGGGCTGACGGGCCAGGTGGTCGTGGTGGGCCAGCAGCTCTTGGACGACGGGACCCGGGTGTCGGTACCGGCGGCCGCCCACGACGAGCCAGCCGGCGGATGAGGCTCCCAGGCTTCAGCGTCGCGCGGCCCATCTTCACCAGCATGATCACCCTGATGGTGGTCATCCTCGGCGGGGTCGCCCTGACGCGCCTGAACATCGACCTGCTGCCCGCGGTCGAGCGCCCGACCCTGAGCATCCGCACGTCGTACGAGGGCGCGAGCCCCGAGGTCATGGAGCAGCAGGTCACCCAGATCATCGAGGAGATCGCCGCGACCGTCCCCAACGTCCAGGAGCTGACCTCGGAGTCGTCCGAGGGCGACAGCCGCGTCAGCGTCACCTTCGCCTGGGGCACCAACCTCGACACCGCCGCCCTCGATCTGCAGACCAAGCTCGACCACGAGATCAACGAGCTGCCCGAGGATATCGTCCGGCCGCGGGTCGCCAAGTTCGACATCAACAGCTTCCCGGTGGTCCTGCTGGGCATCTCGAGCGATCTCGACCCGGTCGAGCTGACCATCCTCATCGAGGAGCAGCTCCGCTACCGCTTCGGCCGCGTCGCCGGGGTCGCCCAGGTCGACGTCTGGGGCGGCTTCACCCGCGAGCTGCGCGTGGAGCTGGACCCGGACGCCCTGCGCGCGCTGGACCTCCCCGTCGACCAGATCCTCCGCTCCATCCGCGACTCCAACCTCGATCTCCCAGCCGGCCGCATCGAGCGCGGCCGCTTTGAGGTCACCCTCCGCGCGCCGTCCTACTTCGAGGACCTGGACGCCATCCGGCAGACCGTGGTGGCCCAGCGCAACGGATCCCCAGTCACCGTCGGGCAGATCGGGCAGGTCGTCGACACCTACGAGCGCCCCACCCGCATCATCCGCATCAACCAAAAGCCGGGCGTCCGCGTCGCCATCCGCAAGCAGGCCGACGCCAACACCGTCGAGGTCGCGGCCGCCATCCTCGCCGAGATCGACGAGGTCAACCACAGCTTCCCGCAGATCCACGTCGTCTCCGTCCTCAACCAGGGCGGCTTCATCGAGCGCTCCATCCACAACGTCGCGCTCTCCGTCCTCTACGGCGGCGCGCTGGCCATCCTCGTGCTGCTCTTCTTCCTCCGTAACATCCGCAGCACCGTCGTCATCTCCTTGGCCATCCCCATCTCGCTCATCGGCACCTTCGCCCTGATGTACAACCGCGGGATGACGCTTAACCTGATGACCCTCGGCGGCCTCGCCCTGGGCGTCGGGATGATGGTCGACAACTCCATCGTCGTGCTCGAGAACATCTTCCGCCGCCGCGACGAAGAGCACGAGACCCCTAAGGACGCGGCCACCAACGGCGCCAACGAGGTCGGGCCCGCCATCATCGCCTCGACCCTGACCACGCTGGTCATCTTCCTGCCCCTGGTCTTCATCCAAGGCATCTCGGGCATCCTCTTCAAAGAGCTCGCCTACGTCATCGTCTTCTCCCTGCTCTGCTCGCTCTTCGTGTCCCTGAGCTTGGTGCCCATGCTCGCCTCGCGCCTCATCGGCCCCCGGTCCCGCCCCACCACCGCTGACGCCGCCACCCCCACCGCGCTCCAGCGCCTGTCCGCCCGCGCCGAGCGTGCCACCCAGCGCCTGGACCGCGCCTACGCCGCCCTGCTCACCCGCGCCCTGCGCCACCGCGTCGCCACCGCCCTCGCCGCCGCCGCGCTGCTCGCGGCCAGCGTCATCTTCCTCTTGCCGCGCATCGGCACCGAGTTCATGCCCCCCAGCGACGAGGGCGCCGTGTCGGTGACCGGCGAGATGGAGGTCGGTACGCGCCTGGATCTCCTCGACAAACAGGCAGAGAAGATCGAGCGGATCGCCTACCCCGCGGTCCCCGAAGCCGTCGCGTCCGTGGTCAGCATCCGCGAAAACCAGGCCCAGATTCAGTTCGCCCTCGGCTCGGCCCTGGCCCGCAAACGCAGCAACACCGAGATCGCCGCCGACCTCCGCCGCCGCCTCGACGGTCAGGTCGCCGGCATGACCATCCGCACCCGCGCCCCCCAGGGGCAGTTCCTCCTCGAGCGCCTCCTCGGGACCACCGAGGGGCTGCTGGTCGAGGTGCGCGGCTTCGACCTCGCGACCCTGGATCGGCTCGCCGCGCGCGTGGTCAGCGCCATCTCGGACGTCCCGGGCGTCACCGACGTCGACCTCAGCCGCGACGCCGGCATCCCCCAGGAGCGCGTGACGGTGGATCGCGCCAAAGCCGCCGATCTCGGCCTCAGCGTCCGCCAGGTCGCCGAGGCCCTGACCACCCTCGTGGCGGGCACGAAGGCCGGCGATTTCCGCGCGGAGGACGACTCGTACCGAATCCTCGTGCAGCTCGCCGGCGCCGAACAGCGCTCCCTCGATGAGATCCTCGACCTCACGCTCACCACCCCGACCGGCCAGCGCGTGGCCCTCCGAAACGTCGTGACGACGGAGGCCGGCGTCGGCCCGCAGCGCATCGAGCGCAAAGACCAGCAGCGCATCGTCACGGTCACGGCGAACATCGACGGTCGCGACACGGGCTCGGTGGCCGCCGACATCGCCGCGCGCCTGGAGAGCATCGCGCGGCCCGTGGGCTACGATCTCTACGTCGCCGGCAACTTCGAGGAGCAGCAAGAGGCCTCCCGCGAGCTGCTGCTGTCCATGCTGCTGGCGCTGCTGCTGGTCTACATGGTCATGGCGTGCCAGTACGAGTCGCTGCTGGACCCGCTGGTGGTGATGCTGTCGGTGCCCGTCGCCGCGGTGGGCGTGCTGCTGACGCTCTACGCGACCGACACCACCCTGAACGTGCAGTCGTACATCGGCTGCATCATGCTGGGCGGCATCGTCGTCAACAACGCGATTTTACTGGTTGATCAAGCGGCACAGCTACGCGCTCGGGGCGTCGCCACCCGCGAGGCGATGATCGAGGCCGGGCGCCGCCGCCTGCGCCCCATCCTCATGACCACCTCGACGACCATCTTGGGCCTGATGCCCCTGGCCCTCGGCATCGGCGAGGGCGCTGACGCCCAGGCGCCCCTGGCCCGCGCGGTCGTCGGCGGGCTGAGCGCGTCGACCCTCATCACCCTGCTGCTTATTCCGGCGATCTATTCGATGGTCCACGGTGACGGCGCCGTGACCGCCGCCTCAGCCAGCGAGCCGGCGCCCCAGCCGAGCCAGAGCGGCTGACGCCCCGCCCAGCGCCAGCTCGTGGCGCTTGGCCCGCAGGGTGTAGCGATACAGCGGGTAGTCCTTGTCGAAGCCCGCCCCGCCGTGGATGTGCTGGGCCGCCGCCGTGACCCGGTGGCCGCCCTCGGCCGCCCAGTAGCTCGCGATGGCGAGCTCGCGCGTGGCCTCGAGCCCTTGAGACAGCCGCCACGCCGCCTGCCAGGTGGTCAGCCGCATCGCCTCCACGTCGATATAGGCGTCGCCCGTGCGCTGGCTGACCCCCTGAAATGTCGCGATGGGCCGGTCGAACTGCCGCCGCTCGGTCGCGTAGCGCGCGGTCATCACCAGGGCCTCGCTGGCCAACCCGAGCTGAAACGCGCACATGGCCGCGGCGATGCGCTCTTGCGTCCAGCGGACGGCGACGTCCCCGTCCTCCGGGTCGCCCAGCACGTCCTCTTCGGGCACGAACACACCCTGGAGGCTCAGGTCCCATATGGGCTCCCCGTCGGTCGCGCGCTCGAGCGTCAGCCCGACCCGCTTCGCCGTGGGGTCCACCAAAAAGAGCCCGACGGTGCCCGGCCCGGTCGCCGCGCCGACCACGACCCGGTGCGCGATTCCTACGGCGGATGCTGCCAGTTTCTCGCCTTCGAGCCGCCAGCCGCCCTTGTCGCGCACCGCCGTCGTCATCGGCGTCATGCCCGGCTCCCCGCCGACCTCGGCCATCGCCGAGGCGAAGAAGCGCTCGCCGCGGGCCACCGGCGGCAGCAGGCGCTGCCGCTGCGCGTCGGTGCCGAAGCGGTCGATGGGGAGCGCCCCGCCGACCAGCGTCGGGATGAGCGGCGCGCGCACCACCCGGCGGCCCGCCTGCTCCAGCAAGAGGCACAGCGCCATGAACCCGAACCCGCTGCCGCCGGCGTCCTCGCGCAGCCCCGCGCCCAAGAGCTCCGCCTTG
>CAZNZH010000009.1:20282-21045 GCA_964577445.1 uncultured Myxococcales bacterium | reverse complement strand
GCGCTGCACCGCGGTCGGCGTCGAATGCGGCGGCGTCCAGGTGGCAGTGCGCGTCGAACATGGCCGGAGCTTGTGCCGCCCTCGGTAGCCGCGTCAATCCGACCAGCATACAGTCCAACCCGGGCCGCCCGAGGATCGTCGGACCCGGGCCGGCCGAGGATCGAGCTGGCCCGCGCGCGAGGCCCCCCGAACGAGGTGAGTGAGAGTGGATGACTTCGACGTCGACTTCTTTGTGGTGGGTGGCGGCTCCGGCGGCGTTCGCGCGGCCCGAATCGCGGCGAAGCTGGGCGCCCGGGTCGCGCTGTGCGAGTCGCGGCGGCTCGGCGGGACCTGCGTGAACGTGGGCTGCGTGCCGAAAAAGCTCATGGTCTACGCGGCGGAGGTCAGCGCGCAGCTCGAGGACGCCGCGGGCTACGGCTGGGAGATCCCGGGCCCCGCCACCTTCGACTGGCCCACCTTTCGCGAGCGAAAGGACCGCGAGATCGAGCGGCTCAACGGCGTGTACCAACGCCTGCTCGAAGACGCGGGCGTGCGGGTCATCCACGGACACGGCCGCTTCGTCGGGCCGCACCAGGTGAAGGTGGACGACGAGGTGATCTCGGCCCGCTACATCCTCGTGGCGACCGGCGCGTGGCCCAGCCCGCTGCCGGTGGTGGGCGCTGAGCTGGCCGTGGACTCCAACGCCATGTTCAGCCTGAAGGCGCTGCCGAAGCGCGCGGTCGTCGTCGGCGGCGGCTATATCGGCTTGGAGTTCGCGGGGATC
>CAZNZH010000009.1:0-20272 GCA_964577445.1 uncultured Myxococcales bacterium | reverse complement strand
AGGTGGTCTTGCTGCAGCGCGGCTCCCACGTCCTGCGCGAGTTCGACGACGAGATCGGGCCCTTCGTCGGGACCGAGATCCGGCGGCGCGGCATCGACCTGCGCACGAGCTGCCAGGTCACCTCGATCCACCGCGCCGATGGCGGGCTTCGGGTGGCGCTGACCAGCGGCGAGCCGGTCGAGACCGACCTCGTGTTGCTGGCGACGGGGCGCGTGCCATTGACCGCCGGGCTCGATCTCGAGCGGGCGGGCGTCGGGCTCGACGAGCGAGGCGCCATCGCGGTGGACGCGCGGAGGCAGACCTCGGTGCCGCACATCTTCGCGGTCGGGGACGTCGCCGGCAGCGCGGCGCTGACGCCGGTGGCCCTGGCCGAGGGGCAGGCCGTGGCGCAGCGCCTCTTCGGGAGTGCTGAGGTCGACTGCGAGCCCTGGCGCGTCCCCACGGCCGTCTTCAGCCAGCCGCCGGTGGGGGCGGTGGGCCTGACCGAGCGGGATGCGCTGAAGGCCGGCCACCGCGTGCGCATCTTCCGGGCGGAGTTCACGCCGATGTCCCACGCGCTCCCCGAGCGCAAGGAGAAGGCCCTGATGAAGCTGATCGTCGACCGGGACAGCGACCGGGTGCTCGGCTTTCACATGGTCGGCTCACACGCCGCGGAGATCGTGCAGGGGCTGGCCGTGGCGCTGACCTGCGGCGTCACGAAGGCTCAGCTCGACGCGACCCTGGGCATCCACCCGACCTTGGCCGAGGAGTGGGTCACCCTGCGCACCGCGGTTCGCGAGGCGTGACCGACCCGAGGACCTCGGGCGCGGCGGGGTCGACAGGGCCGGGGCATCCGCTACGATGGCGACGCGGGGCCGCGCGGACGCGGGTCCCGCGAACCCAACGCACCCACTTGCTGCTTTTCGTTATCCCCAGGAGTCGATCATGTCCGTCGGACGCATCACCGAGATCACCAGCTCGTCGAAGAAGAGCTTCGAGGACGCCATCGAGAAGGGCGTCGAGCGCGCCTCCAAGACCCTGCGAAACGTCAAGGGCGCGTGGGTGCAGGACCAGAAGCTGGAGATCGACAACGGCAAGATCAAAGAGTACCGGGTCACGCTGAAGATCACCTTCATCCTCGACTGACGGGCCGCGGCTGAGCGCGGGTGCGCCCATCGTGACGGCGGGTCGCGAGCCGGGCGGCGGGTGCTGCGCGGGCCATGGATCGGGAGGCGGGTGTGAGCAACACGGTTACGCGCGTCGACGAGTCGGTGGCCCGGTGGCGAGGGCACGAGCTCTTTCGCGGGATGGAGGAGGGCGCGCTTCGGGCGTTGATGGCGGCCATCGAGCCGGTGTCCTTCGTCGACAACGAGCGGATCATCGTTCAGGGCGAGCGCTCCGAGCGCGCCACCCTCGGCAAGGACGGCGCCACCGCCTCAGGCGCGCGCGACGACGCGATGTACCTCATCGAGGAGGGCCGCGTCCGGGTGCGCATCGTCGAGCCGGATGGGGCCACGCGGCTGGAGCGCATCCTGGACGCGCCGGCGGTCGTCGGCGAGATGGCGCTGGTGACCAACGAGCCGCGCAGCGCGACCGTGGAGGCGGTGGGGCCGGTGACGGCGCTGCGGGCCGGGCGCGCGCCGGTGATGGCGCTGGTCCGAAAGGCGCCGCAGGCCGCGGCGTTTCTGACGCGCGCGGTCGGGCGGCGGCTGATGGAGGCCGGCGGCATCCGGAAGGTCGGCAAGTACGAGGTCACCGGCGCCATCGGCAGCGGCAGCCTCTGCACCGTGTTCGAGGGCCTGCACCCGACGCTCTCGCAGCGGGTGGCGCTCAAGATGCTCTCCCACGACCTGGCGATGGACCCCGGCTTCAAGAAGGCCTTCGAGTATGAGGCCCAGTTGCTGGCGTCGCTGCGCCACGATCACATCGTGCGCGTCATCGACACCGAGCGGGCCTACGGCACCCACTTCATCGTGATGGAGCGGATGACCGGGACCGACCTGCAAGGGGTCATCGAGCGCGGGAGGCGGCTGCCCCACGAGACCGTCGCGCGGCTGATGGCCGAGTCCCTGGAGGCGCTGGCGCACTGCCACGACAAGGGGCTGCTCCACCGCGACGTGAAGCCTGGCAACATCTTCCTGACCGACGACGGCAAGGCCAAGCTCCTGGATTTCAACATCGCCGTGGCGACGCAGGCGACGGCGCAGGGCGGCGGGCGCGTCAGTGGGACGCCGGCCTTCATGGCGCCGGAGCAGTGTCGCGGCGAGCCGATGGACGGCCGGGCGGACCTCTACGCGCTGGGGATCACCGCCTACGCGCTGATCACCGGGCAGCAGCCCTACGGTGGGGACACGGCGGTGGACATGATGCGGCAGCATGTGGCGACCCCGATGCCGGACCCGCGGGGGCGGGTGCCCGACCTGCCGGACTACCTCGTGGAGTTCATCGCGCGGGCGACGAAGAAGCACCGGGATGATCGCTTCGCGAGCTGTGCCGCGGCCGCGGCGTTCTTGCGCGCCGCGGTCGAGCTGCCCATCGTCGAGAAGCTCGCGCTGACGAGCCTGGCCGTGAGCTACCACCCGTCACGGCAGGCCCTCGTCACCCAAGCGCTGCGGCGACTTTACCGCGAACTCAAGGACGTGCCGGGCGTGGCCGTGGTGTACGGGCACCAATCGGCCAACGTCGGCGCGGATGATGAGGATGGCGGCGACGCGGCATGACGCGCTTATGACGCGCCATGTCTGCGTCATAAGCGCGTCATAAGCGCGTCATAAGCGCGTCATAAGCGCGTCATAAGCGCGTCATAAACGCGTCGTGCGGGGGTCAGCGCCCGTACTCAGCGCGGATCTTCGCCGCCTCGTCCAGCCTCCCCGTGCGCTCGAGCAGGGAGGCGAGGTTGAGGCGAGACTGCTTCACCGATCGGTGGCGCGGCCCGTACTCGAGCGTGCGCACCTCGATGGCGCGCTCGTAGGCCGCCTTCGCCTCGTCAAAACGCTGAAGCCCCTGATAGAGGGTCCCGAGATTGTTGAGGGTGCGGCCCAGCGCTGGCCGATCCACGGGGGTCTGGGCCTCGCTGATGACCATGGCCCGCTTGTAGGTCACCTCCGCCTCGGCGGGATGGCTGGTGCCCGCGAGGGCGTCACCCAGGTTGTGCAGGATGGACCCCAGCACGGGCGAGCTCGGCCCCAGGGGCCCCGCCAGCTTCTCCGCGCGCTGTAGTCGCGGCAGCGCCTCGGTGAACTTCCCCTCCTCGTTATAGACCACGGCGAGGTCGTTGAGGCTGGTGGCCAGCGACGGGTGATCGGGGCCCAGCGCCTTGGTCTTCATGGCGATGGCTTCCTCGTAGAGCCCCTCGGCCTTGTCCAGCCGCTTGCCGCGCCGGTACGTCTCGCCCAGGTTGTGCCAGAGGCTGGCGACCTCCTTGTGGTCGGGCCCCTTGGCCTCCACGCGGATCTTGAGCGCCCGCTTCAACGCGGCCTCCGCCTCATCGAACTGGCCCATCTGCAGCCGATTCGTCCCCAGCCGCGCCAGGCTGTACGAGACCTCCAGGTTGTCTTTGCCGTACACCGTCTCGTCGATGGCCACGAGCTTGACCAGCCACGGATCGGCGGCCGCCCACTCGCGCTCGGCCATCCAGAGCTTCACCAGGGCCTCGATGCACTGCTTCAGCCTCGGGTCGCGGATGTCGCCGCCGTCCACGACCTCGAACGCGCTCAGCAGGTGCTTCTCCGCGGCGCGGAAGTCCTTGGCCTCCATCGCTGCCTTGCCCGCCTTATAGTTGTCCGCCCACCTGGCGTCGTCATCGTGGGGCGGCGCGGCCATGGCGCTCGACGCGCAGAGCGTCAAAACGAGCGCGAGGGCGAGCCGCAGCGGGCGAGCGAACATGGGGCCTCCTTGGGGTGCGCGGCTGGTTCTACCAAGGACACCCGGCCGGCGAAAGCGGCGGGGCGGCTGTGGCCCAAGCTGCGAGCGGCGAACACGAGCCACGCGGGCTCTGCGCCATGGGAGGCCCCTTTGATGACGTATCCGTCGCCGAGGCGACCGCGAGCTCAGCCGTGGCGCGACTCGACGGTCGTCGCCGAGACCATCGCGCCCCAAAGCGCCGCGAGAGGCAGCGCACCACCGGCGCTTCCGGTGTCCAGCGCGCGCCCGGCAGGGGCGGACGGCGCCTCGGTCTCGCCGCTGAGACGGACCAGCACCTCGGCGGCCTGGGCGGCCGACTCCACGTAGACGCAGGCGTGGCCGCCATCGCGCAACCACGTGAGGGTGCGATCCGAGGGGGCGCCGTCGACCTCGGCCCAGTCGTCCGCATGGAGCGGGGTGGGGGCGCCGTGGCCGATGAAGACCACGCGGACGTCGGCAGGGAGGGTCTTGAGGTCGGCCGCCGGGTCGCCCGCTCCCACCGCGGCGAAGCGGGGCATCGGGCGCGAGCGCTGGCGGCGCGCGATGTGCAGCGCGATGACCGCCCCGAGCGAGGCGCCTTCGGGGAGGGCCTGTGCGCTGGTCTCGAAGCGGGTGCGGGCGATGCGGATCTCACCGGCGCCGCTGCCCGCGGTCGCGAGGGCGGTGCGAAGCTGCGCGGCGGGGCCGTCGATGCGGTGGCGGGCGTCGTCGATGACGATGGTCCCGGGCGTCGCCATGGGGGTGGGGCAGGGCGCGATCGCTAAGAAGATCGGCTCCCAGCGATGGCCGCGAGCGTAGACCGAAGCCACGCCGAAGCGCCGACCGCCTGAGTGGGCGACCTCCGAGATCACGCGGCGGACCTCGATGAGCTCCGCGTAGTCCGCCGGGGTGTAGTTGTCGGCCTCGAGCTCGAGCCCACCGAGCCGCATGGCGTCCAGCAGCGCACAGGCGAGGGTCGGCGAGAGCAGCCGCCGCAACCGGTGGGGCGCGATGCGACACACCATCTTCAGCGCCAGGACACGGCGAGCTTCCAGGTGATCCGGGCAGTCCTCGGTCAGCAGCTCGAAGACGCAGTCTTCATAGAAGGATGGTTGGGTGCTCATGGCGAACCTCGCGTGAAAGACTTGGGGGTCGGGAACGGCTAGTGTTTCAGCTACCACCGTGCGGGGTGAACGACAGCGGCGAGACGAGCTGCGACGTGCCGGAGACGTACTCGCTCGGCGCCGGGGACATGTTGGTGTAGGTGGTAGAGCCCCGGCTCCAGCGCCAGACCTGGTCCCGGCCGAGATCCGAGGTCAGGGTGGCGCCGTTGGCCGAGAACGACGGGTAAACGGACACGTTGCCGTGCTGGAGCACCAAGGCGCGGTCATCGCCGGTGATGCTGCCGAGCACGACGCTGACGTCCGACGAAGACGCGACGACGCCGTAGAGGCTGCTGTCGAAGACGCCGCCGTTGATGACCACGTTGGTCGAGTCGGTCACGTCCACGGCGCGATGGGCGGCCGACACGCTGCTGGTGCGCACCTGCACGTCGTCGCTGTCGAGGATCTGAAACGCGGAGTCGCCCGACACGACCTCGCAGGTGAGGAAGTCGATGTCGACGCTGTCGTACACGGCGATGCGGCCGTAGATGGCCGTGGTCTGAACGTTCACTCCCGAGGTGGACTCGACGCGAAGGGCATACACGCTGCTGGTCGACCGCTGAATGACCGCCCCGGAGCCGCCCGCGAGGGTGAGGGCACGCTCGATGATGAACTCGCCGGTGAAGGTGGTGTTGGCGACGAGATCGACGCGCGAGTACGCGGTGTCGTCGAGGGCGCTCTGAAGCGACGTCGTGCACGGCGCTGGGATGCGCGAGCAATTGTTCGCCACGCGGATGGTCGCTGCCGTAGCCGGCAGGGTGACGAGCAGGGTGACGAGCAGGGCGAAAATCCGAAACGTGCGCATGTGCGGGGGCTCCTTCCGAGTAGGTGAGCCCGCGACGAGTGCGGGCTTCGAAAGGAGGAAGAGCTGAGCAGCGCGCTTGTTTGCGAATCGCGTGAAGAGGGCGCAAAAAAAACGCGACGCGCGGTGTCACGAACCGGCGGGCGTTCCGGTGGGGCCTCGCCCGCAGCCCGCCGCGCGTGGCCGAAGCGGCGGGGGCGTCACAGGTGCGCAGACTCGGCGGTCACCTCGGCGAGCAGGCGCTCGATGGCGGTGACCTCGATCTGCTGACCACTCGCGCGCGCCTCAGCCTGAAGCGCCTTCAACGCGCCCACGGTGTTGCGGCCCGCCCCCAGGCGGTAGCGCACCTCGGCGATGCGGCGTCGAATCCTCGCGGTGACCATGTAGCCGCACTGGGGTGGGAGCCCCACCAGCCTGGCCTCTGCGGCGTTTGCCCAGCCCAGGGCGCCCTCGGGCTCGCGCAGATGGCAGTGGGCAAGCGCCACCAGCGCCCCGGCCTCGTCGGCGGGCGACTGGCAGAGCAGCGCGTGTTTGTAGGCGTCGCGCGCCCATCGCCGAGCCTCAGACGACTCGCCCAAGGCCGACAGCGTGTCCGCGAGCAGCATCGCACTCCGCGACCGCAGCAACGGAAACGACCCTGCGACCTCGCACTGGTGGGTCGCGATCTGCAGGTGCCGTCGCGCGGCGTCGTACCACCCTTGCTCCCACGCGAACTCGCCGAAGTTGAGGTGCACCGTGGCGACGTCGAAGGGGCCGCTGTCCCCGGAGGCGACGGCCGCGACGGACTGCTCGAAAGAGCGCCGGGCTGGCTCGGTGTGGCCCAGCAGCGCGTGGGCGATCGCGACATTGATCTGGCCCAGCAGCACCTCGCGCATGTTGCCCTCGGCGCTGGCGACGTCGATACCGTTTTGGTAGGCGGTGAGGGCCCCGGGGATGTCGCCGACCTCGAAGGCGACGGCCGCGCTCATCCGGTAGAAGCGGGCCATCTGGACGCGCGGCTCACCTCGCGCGTACCGGTCGAGATCCGCGTGGGAACGAACGGCGGCCTCCGTGTTGCCTTGCATTTGGAGCGCGTGAAAGCGCGCGAGGTAGGCCTCCACCGTCGCGTCCACCGCCGCTTGGCTGGACGCGCAGCCGGCCAGGGTCGCGAGCGCGTCCTCGGCGAGGACCACCGCGACCGAGGCTGCCTGGCCGGTGGCTGTGCGGCTCTGGGCCAGCTCGATCAACAGCCGCGCCCGCACGATGGGCTCCACGCCCATGGCGCTGAGCATGCTCAGGTCCGTCAGCACCTCGATGGCGCGCTCCGCTCGCCCCGAGATCCGTAGACTGCGGGCGTGAGACAGCAGCACCTCGATCCGCGTGGACATGCCCTGGGGCGAGGTCGGGATCGGCGACGCGATGAGCCGCTCACCCACCCAGAGCGCCTCGGCCTGCACGTTTCGCCGCGCCGCGTCTCTAATCCAGGCGTGGCCGGCCTCCCACGCGTGCTCGGCCTGCCCCAGGCTGAGATTCGCCTGCGTGTAGAGCTCCGGGGAATCGTCGAGGCTCAGGCCCCTCGCGGCCGCCCAGAGCAGCGCTTCGCGCGCAAAGCGGGGCGGCAGGCAGGTGTCATCGCGCAGGATCTCCTCGCAGTGGGTCCAGCGCACGAACCGATACGCAGGCGTCACGCATCCTTCTATAGGGATCAGGAATGCGTCGGCGTGCTGATCGCCCAGCGAGATGCGATCGAAGCCAAGGTGGGCCAGCAGCTCCGGATACACCCGCGGTCCCAGCGCCGCGCTCAAGCGTAGCCAGCGTTCGATCTCGCCCCCGGCCGCCCGCTCGGCCGTGTCGACCAGCTCCAGCGGCGACACGCCGAGCGCCTCGGCGACGGATGTGACGTACCGCCACTCCGTGACCGCGAGCTGGTCGGCCGCGCCGGCGCCCTGCTTGAGCCACCGATTGATGCTGCGCTTTGACGGCTCGCCGGCGACCAGGTTCAGGCGATGCGCGGACCAGCCCCCCTCCGCCATCAAGGCGGCCAGCCGGTCCGTCCGCAGACGTACCCTCTTGCTGTCGTCGGAGCTCTCGTCCATCAACCCGTTGCTCTCCGCGCGCCGCGCCCATGAAACCGCGATGGGTCCGCGGGCCCCCTCCACTGTCACACCACACTAGCGCAGGGATGAGTACGTCGAAAGGTGGGACATGTCCCACCTGTCCCGATCGAGGTGGGTCAACCTCCGATCGTGCTCACCGACGCCCCCACCACCCAGCCCACCCTCACCGAGCTCTTTCAGGCTTGGCAGGCGGGTTCGCGCCGCTCGGGCGACCGCCTCTTTCGCGCGCTGAAGGGCCGCTTGACCGGTTACGCGCGATCGCTGACGCGCGACGATAGCGCCGACGACCTCCTCCATGACGTCTTCCTCACCTTCGTCGAGCACGCGGATGGGTTTGAAACCAGTGGCGGTGACGGCGCGATCGTCGCGTGGTTTCAGTTGACCCTGCGCCGTCGCCACTGGGCCATGTCGAAGCGCGCGGGCCGCGAGATCCCGGTCGCCGACGCCACCGAGCGCGCCGAGGTGTCCCACCAGGACGCCATGGCGCCGGTGGAGGACCGGATCGAAGCGGAGTCCCGCCTCGCGACCCTGCGCAGCGCGGCGGCGCCTCGCTCGCGCGCTCGATTCCACCGGTCGACCCGCACCCGCATCGCCGTGCTGGTCGACCACCTGGAGTCCGTGCTCGTCGGCGGCGCTGAGTCCGTCGTCTCGTCCGGCGCCCTGGCGGCAAAGGTCGGCTGGACGCCATTTCAGCTATGGCAGATGTCCCACCGGTTGGAAGAAGCGGTCGCTCCGCGTCCCGTGCTGGTGACGGCTGTCCCCATATCGACCCCGGATCCGTCCGGTGCCGAATTCCCGACCACCCTCGTCGCTGCGGCGAATTCGGGTGAGCGGGAACCTACGCGCGCTTCCGCACCGAGTGCCGCGCATCGCGTCTCTGCTCCCGAAGCGGTGACATCGGGATGTTACAGGGAGTCGATGCGTGTCGAGCTTGATGCGGGCGCGCGTACCCTTCCACACCGGCGGGCGCCCGCGCCGGTCGGTCGGTCCAGCGGTCGCCCCAGGGACCGCCGCGCGGTGATGCGCTTAGGCGGTTCGATGCCAGCCGGCTGCCGGGCGGGCCCGCCGCTCCGATCCGCAGCGATGCCCGCAGACCGCGAAATCGCCATAGAGCGCCGGGTCTTGGGCGCCCTGATGTGACGCCTGGGGGGAGCATCTGGGTGCAAAATGTGTAACGCCGGGATAGGCTCCGTTCGCGTTGCTCACACCGGACGGCCTTGATGTTCACGACCCCGCCCGCCAGCATGTGCCGGTCCGTCACCCGGCATGTGCTGGTTACGCTTGTCACGATCTGTTTGGTTGGGCCCGCTCAAGCCGAGCCGGTCTCGGACCACCTGCGCGCCTGGCAGCAGGCCCAGGCGGCGCTCGCCGCGGGCAAGACGGCCGAGGCCCTGAGCGCCCTTGAGGATGCCCACCGACTGGCGCCCGATGAGCCGCTCTACGCCTATCATCTCGGCTACTTGCAGGAGCGGCTCGGCTACAACGCCGAGGCTCTGGCGTCCCTTCAGTCCGTGCTGGGACATCCGTCGCTGGATCCGGAGCTGCGCGAGCTGGCCGCGACGCGAGCCGCGGCGCTCCTTTTCCTGGCCGACAAGGCCGTGCTGCGGGTCCGCTCGATCCCGCGCGACCAGCGCGTGCAGGTGGACGGCTTGGCCCTTTGGGAGACCCGCCCCGACGTGCCCTTGGCGCCGGGACCTCATCTCGTCTGCGTCATCTCGGCTGAGAGCGACGCCGCGCGGTGCTGGCGCACGGAGATGGCGATCGGCCGGCGCCTGGATTGGCCGCCGCCAGAGCTCGCAGGGCCGCGCGGAGTCCTGCGCTGGCCCGGCGACCGCGCGGCGTCGCAGCTCTATCTGGAGGGGTTCCCGCTCACAGCGGACCTGTCGCGCCTACAGACCGTCGAGGTCGACGCAGGGACCGTCAGCGGCGCGGTCGGCTACGCGGCCCGGATGGAGCGGTTTCAGCTCCGGGTGGAGGACGGGCAGATCATCGACATCCCCACGCGCGAAACGGCCCGGCTGGCGGCGCAGACCGACCCTGGCGGGGTCCCGACCGGCGGGGGGATCTCCGAGCGGAGTCGCCCGCGCGGGCGCCGTGTCGGGCCCGTGCCGTGGATCGTCGCGGGCACCGGGGTTGCGGCGGCGATCGTCGGGGCCGTGTTCCTCGCTGGCGGCGCGAGCGACAGGCAGGCCGTCACCGACACGCAGACCGTGCCTCCGGGAGGCGGCCTGCCGCTGTCCTCCATCAGCTACGCCGACGCGGCCAAGCGCTGGGACGCGGCGAACTCAAAGACCACCCTGGGCGCGGCGCTGGTCGGCGCGGGTGCTGCGGTGGCTGCGGGCGGCGTGCTGTGGTGGGTCATCGCGAAGGCCACCGGCGGCAGCGAGGCTGCGGTCGGGGCGTCGGTGTGGACCGAGCCCGGGGCGGCCGGCGTGACGTGGCGGGGTACCTTTCGATGACGGTTGCGGTGGCCAAGACACGTCCATGGGCGCTGCCGGTGGTCGCGCTGGCGTTAGCCTTCGTGGGCGCCTGCGTGGAAGAGATCGACCCGCGATCGGCGCTTTTCCCGTGTGAAACCCACGCGGATTGTGCGGTCGGGTACCTCTGCGACCCGGTGGCCGGGGTGTGCCTCCCCCAGGGCAGCGGCGACGCGGTCGCGCCCGACGTGGCCGATGATGGGGGCGACGCGGCGGCGGAGACCGACGGGCCCCCCGATGGGGTCGACGGGCAGGACACGGGCACGGCGGACACCGCCGACGCGGCCGACGCGGGCGACGCGGCCGACGCGGGCGAAGGCGAGGACGCCGATGATGGCGGACCGGACGGCGGCGACGCGGAGATCGGGGGCGATGGGGACGCGGACAGCCCGGACGCCGACGGCGACGCGGATGTCATCGTCATCGCGTGCGACCCGGGCCAGGTCGGCTCGTGCGACGACGGCAACCCGTGCACCGACGAGCGCTGCGATCCCGTGGCCGGCTGCGTCTACACCGACAACGCCGCGTCCTGCGATGACGGCACACCGTGCACCACCGAGGATCGCTGCTCCGCCGGTGTGTGCGCGGGCACCCCGATGGATTGTGACGACCACAACGGCTGCACGGACGACATCTGTAACCCCAAGACCTTGAAGTGCCTGCACCTGAGCAAGCCCCCCTGCACGGACGGTGACATCTGCACGACCGACTCGTGCGACCCGTCGACCGGTGACTGCGTGTTCGCGCCGGTGCAGTGCGACGATGGCGACCCCTGCAATGGTAAGGAGTCCTGCCTCCCGGCGACCGGGAGCTGCTCGGCCGGCGTCTCGGTGAAGTGCCCGAAAGACCAGGTTTGCGACGCCGCGACCGGCGCGTGCAAGCCCGACATCATCGTCTGTACGCCCGACTGCAGCGGCCCGGGTGGGGGAGCGCTCCGCGAGTGCGGCGACGACGGCTGCGGCGGGTCCTGCGGCGGGTGCAGCGGCGACAAGACCTGCTCGGCCGCGGGAAAGTGCGAGGCCCCGCCGCCGTTAGAGCCGGGGGCGCTGGACGGCGGGACGATGTTCACCTCGCTGACGTTCGGAGCGACGAGCTGCTGCGCCGACCTGACCGGCGACAAGAAGAAAGACAACGCCCTGCGTGGGTTCATGGACCTGGTGCTCACGCCCAACATCTATGGCGGCTCCGGCCCGGACGTGACGATGGCGGCCGCGATTCAGGCTGGCGAGCTCATCGCCGTGCTCGACGCGTTTGGGCTGGACAGCGTTGAGGCCGACCCCGTGGTCGAGCTGCGCTCCTACCGCGGAGTCGACACGGACGGCGATTTCTCGGGCAACCTCGCCGGCACGGGCAGCGTGCTGGTCTTGGCGGCCGACGTCGACGCCCAGACCGGGGAGGCGCTGCACAAGCTGCCCGCGTCCATCGCCGGTTCCGCGCTGACCGCCGGCCCTGGCGAGCTGGTGATCTCGCTGCCGCTGCTCGGCGTCTTTGCGGACGTGGTGCTGCACCAGGTGTCGCTCAAGGGCACCGTGGCGGCGGGGACCAACGGCGCGGGCGTGGACATCACGGCGGGGACCCTGGGCGGCGCCATCGCTGTCGCCGACGTGGCGGCAGCCCTCAACCTCGGCTTCGCGGCTTGTAAATGCTGGGGACTGGGCGGCGCGCCCGCCGTGATGACGCCCACCCCGGGCTCCCTCGTGTGCACCGCCGCGGCCACCACCGCCAAGCCGGCCTGTTTGGTGCCAGTAGACGGGGAGATCTGCACGAACCTCGCGATCTTTAGAAGCTCCGTCTGCGCGTCGCTGAAGGCGCTCACCCCCGACGTCGACATCGACGGCGACGCGTTCAAAGACGCCGTCTCCGTGGGGCTGATGTTCTCGACCAAGAGCACGGACATCGCCGGGGTCCAGCCGGTCTGCCAGCCCAACTGCGGCGGAGTCACCTGCGGCGACGACGGATGTGGTGGCACTTGCGGCGTATGCGGTGACGGCACGACCTGCGAGGTGGGGTCTTGTGTTCCCGTCTGCACCGCGGACTGCTCGCTGGCCGACTGCGGCGACGACGGGTGCGGCGGCTCGTGCGGCGACTGCGAGCTCGGCGAGTCGTGCGACGCCGGCGTCTGCGGTCCAGCCTGCACCGCGGACTGCGGGGGCTTCCTCTGTGGCGACGACGGCTGCGGCGGGAGCTGCGGCGCATGCCCGGACGGCTCGACCTGTGCCGTCGACCAGATGGCCTGCCAGGCCCCATGCGCGGGCGGCGGCGTCGTCGACATCGACGCGATCTGCGACGGCACCGCTGACTGCGACGACGGCTCCGACGAGAGCGCCTGTGCCCCCTGCGGCGCGGGCGGCGGGCTGATCTTGGCCTCGGCGCTGTGCGACGGCGAGCCCGACTGCGCGGACGGCTCCGACGAAGGCGCGGCCTGCCTGCCCTGCGTCGGGGGCGGCCTGTACCACGTCAGCGGTTTCTGCGACGGCACGCCCGACTGCGCCGACGGCACCGACGAGGCCTCGTGCGGGTTCGGCTGCGCGGACGGCGGTCAGGTGTCGCTGAGCGCGGTCTGCGACGGGCAGGGTGACTGCGCCGACGGCTCCGACGAGCTGGGCTGCTTCGTGTGCGACGGCGGCGCGACCGTGCTCCCACCGATCGACGTGTGCGACGGCTTCGCCGCTTGCGCCGACGGCGCGGACGAGAGCGCCTGCTTCGTCTGCGACACCGACTTCGTGCTGCCGCCGAGCGCCGTGTGCGACGGCAGCGGCGACTGCCTCGACGGCACCGACGAGGTCGGCTGCTCGTGTACGCCCGATTGCTCCGGCGCCGACCCCGGCTCCCCACGGGAGTGCGGCGACGACGGCTGCGGTGGCTCCTGCGGCGCGTGCAAGCCGGGCCAGACCTGCGACGGCGCCGGCCTGTGCGCCGGAGACGTCGACTGCTGCTCAGGCAACGACTGCTGCGCCGAACACGTCGCCGGCGGCTGCCAGAACGAGGCGACCACCGTGTGCGTCTGCGCCCTCGACGAGTTCTGCTGCACGATGGCCTGGGACGCGTCCTGCGCCAACATCGCCGGCCATCAGTGCGCAAACGCCTGCGCCTGCGACCCCGGGTGCGACGCGCCGCTTACCTGCGGCGCCAACGGCGAGTGCGGGTGGGCCTGCCCTGGCGGCGGCGGCACGGTCGCGCTGGCGGTCATCTGCGACGGGAGCCCGGACTGCCCGGCGGGCGAAGACGAGGCGTCGTGCTGGCAGTGCGAGGACGGGAGCCACGGCGTGCCTGCGGCGCTCCTGTGCAACGGCACGGCCGAATGCCCCGATTTCACTGATGAATCCTACTGCGCCGACTGCCTCAGCGGCGGCGGGACGGCGCACCTCTCGCTGGTCTGTGATGGCATCGACCACTGCGCCGACAAGAGCGACGAGGCCGTATGCTCCTGCGACGGCGGCGCGACCCTGCTCGATGGCTTCGACCTCTGTAACGGCGTCGCCGACTGCGCCGACGGCTTCGACGAGAGCATCTGCGACTGACAGGGCCAGCCGGAGCGCCCCCTCGGCGTCGCCCCGGCGGCTAGCGGATGCGCACCGAGCCCAGCCGCTCGGCGTGCCACAGCGCCCGCTCCGCGATGCGCCGTTCGACTCGGGCATCGCGGCGCAGTCCCAGGGCTGCCGAGAGCTGCTCGAGCTCCGGCTGGCCCGACGGGAGCCCGAGTGAACGCTCAAACGCCTCCATGCTGAGGTCGAGGGCCGGCATCTTCGGCGGTTCGGGCCGGACGTCGTCAAAGCGCTGGTCCAAGGAGAGCGCCCCGCCCAGATCGCCAGCCAGCCGCGCGCGCTCGTTGATGTGCGGCAGCCCGAACATGTTGCAGATCAGCGACGGCAGCGACGCGTGGTCCACGACCCCGTGGAACGCCTCCCCAGGCTTGACCAGCGGGCTGATCACCATGCCCGGCACCCGAAACCCGAGCTGGTCGAAGCCCTCGGCGGCGCGCGGCTCGCCCTGCACCTTGGGGGGCGCGACGTGGTCGAAGAAGCCGCCGTGCTCGTCGTAGAGCACCACCATCATCGAGCGCTCCCACTGGGGCGACTGACGTAGCGCTTCGTAGACGCTGCTGAGGAAGATCTGCCCCTGCCGGGTGTCCTCGGGCGGGTGATCGCTGCTGACGCCGAACGCCGGCTCCACGATGGAGACGTTCGGCAGCGTGCCAGCCTTCGCCGCGTCGAAGAACTCGTCGATGGGCGCCGCGTTGTGCTCCTCGAGGGTCATCGACGTGATGGTCGTCAGGAAATAGAGGATCTTTGAGTAGTAGCAGCCGAAGGTGAAGCCGGCCTCGCGCAGCAGCGGGTAAGGCGTGGGTACGTCGATGAAGGACTTGTTGCCCCACTGTCCATCCGACGTGGCCGCGTGGCTGTAGAACCGATTGGGCCAGGTGGGGCCCAGCAGCGAGCAGAACCAGCGGTCACACACCGTGAACGCGTCGGCCAGCGCGTAGGTCACCGGCAGCGTCTCCCGGGTGTGGTAGCCCATGATGTAGTCGCGCTTCTTGTCGAACTCCTCCGGCAAGAGCAGCGGCTCCCACGCGCGCACGAACCCATCGTTCGCGCCTGAGTTCCACTGCTCGAGCGCGCGCGTGTGCGAGTGAGCCGGATCGGGGTCGATGATGTGCTCCGAGGTGAGCCTGCGGATGCCCACCGGCTTCCCGTCGAGGCCCGGGTTCACCATCCCGGCGGTGAGCCCGTCGACATCGCTGCGTCCGTCCAGCAGCGACAGCGAACCGAGGTAGTGATCGAACGACCGGTTCTCCATCTGCACCACGACGAGGGTGTCGATGTAGTGAAACGGGTGGCTCCCGTCACCCCGCAGCGGCGTGAGCCCCGGCCGCACCGGCGCGGCGTCGGGGATCTCGACGCTGGTGTCGCCGGGCCCGGTCGCGTCGTCCACGTCCGCCGCACCCTGCACCGGCTCCGAATCGCACGCCGCGATTGGCCCCAACAGCGCGGCGCCGCCGACCCCGGCGCCGACGGTCTTCAGCCACTTCCGCCGCGTCACCTTGTCTTCTTCGCCCACCGCCGTCCCTCCGGTCGCCGCGCATGTTACGCCTCAGCCGCGTCCATTGCGCCACGATTTGCTACGCCCGTCCAGGCTCGCCACGCCCACCCGCCAGCCAGCCCCAAACCCGCCCTTGCAGGCGCCGCCCGGCCTAGTATCCTCCCCTCCCTGCGGACCTCCCGCCAGTCTCCGCACCGGCGCGCATCCCCCGCCTCGACGTCCGTCCGGCGAGCGGGCTGAACACCGTCCGGCCACCACCGCGGAGACTCATGCCTCGCGCTCTCCTGGCCATCGCGCTCCTCATCCAGATAGCCGTCGGTCTGTACGGCATCAACCAGCCCGTCGTCTGGGGTCACGAGGGTTTCCACGTCGCCGAGCACGGCCTCGCCGCCCGCAACCTCACCCGCTACGGGAGCTGGATCCCCACCCGCCACTCCGACCCCACGCCGCCGCCCGACTCGAGCCTCAGCTACCACCACCCCTTCCTGCTGCACCCCTACCTGGCGGCCACCCAGGCGGTCTTCGGCGAGGCCCCCTGGACCGCCCGGATCATCCCGCTGCTCTTCTCCCTGGCCGCCATCATCGGCCTCTTCGCCTTCACCCGCCGCGTGCGCGGCCCCACCACCGCCGCCCTCGCCGCCCTCACGTTCACCCTGACCCCCCTCAACCTCGTCTTCGCCCACCTCCTCGACCACCAGATCATCGCCCTCGCTTTCGTCATGGCGTCGCTGTGCGGCCTCCACGCCATGCTCACCCGCGCCTCCGTGGCCGGCGCGCGCGTCTGGCTCATCTTCGCCCTCCTGGCCGGCCTCACCGATTGGCCCTGGTACCCCACGGCCTTCCTCCTCTTCATCGGCCTCTCCCTCGCCACCCTGCGCGGCCGCCTCGGCCCGGACCGGCGCCGCCTCGCCGTCCTCCTCGCCATCTTCGCCGCCATCGTCTTGTTCACCTTCGCCCAGCACTTCGTCGGCGCCTGGCTGCATGACGGCTTCCGCGACCTCCGCCACGCCTTCGGCAACCGCGGCGCCGCCGACAACCCCGCCGAGCTCCTCCGCGTCGCCACCCTCCGCATGCGCCAGCTCCACACCTGGCCCCTGGTCGCCGCCCTCACCATCTGGGTCGCCCTGGCCCTGTGGCGCACCGTCATCCAGCGCCGCTTCGAGCTCGGCACCCTCGCCATCCTCTGCATCACCTTCGGCCAGACCATCCACCTCGCCCGCTTCCCGACCGAGTTCATGATCCACGAGTACCGCTCCTACTGGTACGTCCTCCCCGCCGCCTTCGCCCTCGCCGATCTCGCCGTCTGCGCCTCGCGACTGGTCACCTCCCGCCTGTCGACGCCACGCCTCGCCACCGCCCTGGCCCTCGCGCTGACCGCCGCCTCCCTCACCCCGGCCCTCGCCTCCGATCGCAAGCTCATCCCCCTGAGCCGCGAGCGCGCCGGCTCCTTCCTCCACCCCAACTACAACCCCCGCCGCGACGTCTTCACCTGCGCGCGCCTCGTCAACCGGCTCACCCCCCAAGCCGGCACCACCGTCGCCATCGGCGGCGGCCTCGCCCCCCGCACCGAGTTTTACTGGCTGCTCGACCGCCGCTCGATCCTCTTCTGGCGCCCCTCAGACGTGCTGCGCGCCGAGGCAGACGGCAGCCGCGTCTGGATGGTCGAGTCCACCCGCGCGCTCGAGCGCAACCCGGGCTGGCAGCCGCTGCTCAAACGCGCCCGCGTCCTCATCGTGGGCCCCTACGCCATCGTCGAGCTGCTCCCCCGCAAGAGCCTGGCCACCCCCTCCGTCGAGTCGGTCACCCTCACCGAGCCCGACTCGTACGGCGCCGTCGACCGCTGGCTGCACGCCCCGGCGCATGGCCCGACCCTGCTCACCCCGACGACCACGCGGGCCGGCCGCCACTTCATCCACACGACCGGTCTCGGCGCGTCCGTCCTCGACTCCTACGAGCGCGGCGAGCGCCCCCTGCTCGCCCGGCTCCCCGCCGATCTGGTCCTCCCCGCCGCGCCCGCCGAGTCCCCGGCCCGGCCACCACCGCCGGCCCCCGCCGCCGCGCCCGAGCACCCCACCGCGCCGCTGTGGAAGGCGCCGCCTCGCCCCGGCGCGCCACCTCGCCGCGTCGTCCCCCCAGGAGCCTCACCATGACCGATCACCCCTTCTGGCACGCCATGTGGCAGGGCGTGCGCCAGGGCTTTCACCAGTCCGCCATCAACGCGCACCTCGCCGCCTCCGAGTCGTTCCTCTGCGCGGCCGGTACCGAGCGCGTCCTCGTGCCCCTGTGCGGCAAATCGCGCGATCTCCTCTGGCTGAGAGGGCGATTCGCCGAGGTGATCGGCGTGGAGTTCGTCGAGACCGCGGTGGCAGCGTTTTTCGCCGAGCAGGGCCTGTCGCCGTCACGAACCGCCCATCTCGGGCTTGTCCGCTACGAGGTCGACGGGCTCGCCCTGATCGTCGCCGACATCTTCAACGTCTCCGCCGCCGCCCTCGGCCCGCTCGACGCGGTCTACGATCGCGCCGCCCTCATCGCGCTCCCCCCGGACGTCCGCCCCCGCTACGTGAGACACATCCTCAGCCTCACGCGGCCGGGTACGCGCATCCTCTTGCTGACGCTCCACGGCGAGTACGCGTCCGGCCCGCCCTTTTCGGTCAGCGACGACGAGGTGCGCTCGCTCTACGGCGCCCGCTGCCGCTTGGACCACGACGACGCCGGCCCGGTCAGCGACCTCCCCGAGTCCCTCGCCGACAAGGGCGTGCGCGCGACGGTGTGGCGGATGCAGGTGCGCTGAGCCCGACGCCATCGCGCCCGGTGGAGATCCTTCGTGGGGCTGAGGCGTCAAAGGACCGTCCATCGCCATCCCGGAGGCCCTATGCGCACCGCGTCATCCCTCGCTCTCACCGCCGCTTTTGGCTGCGCGGCCGTGCTCCTCACCCCCGGCTGCGCCCACGCGCGCAGCGGCTCCAGCTACACCGTCGACCTCCTCTGCGAGGGCCGGGCCTGCCCCGAGACCCGCGCTGGGCGCACCCGCTGGGTCATGGGCGAGCTCGGCGAGCGCTACGTCATCCGCGTCACCAACCGGTCGGACCGCTGGACCGAGGCCGTGGTCACGGTCGACGGCCGCGACGTGGTCAACGGCAGCTCGGGGTCCTACTCGAACCGCGGCTACCTGATAGCGCCCTGGGACTCCGTAGACATCGAGGGCTTCCGGGTCAGCACCAGCGAGGTCGCCGCCTTCCGCTTCACCACCGTCAGCGACTCCTACGCGGGCCGAGTGGACGGCGGCCGAAACGCTGGCGTGGTCGGCGTGGCGTTTTTCCCCGAGCGCGAGCGGCCCCGCCCGCGCCCGACGCCGCGCCCGCTCTACGAGCGTCGCGGCGACTACGAGCCCGAGCCCGAGCCCGATGACGACTACGGCTACGGACCGAAGGACCGCGGCGCGGAGGCCCCCGCCGCCACGCCCTCCGCCGAAAAGAGCGCCGGCCATGGCCGCGCCGAGAGCCGCGCCCGGGGTTTAGGCGACCGCGCGCGCCCGTCCCGCCGCCAGAACATGGGCACCCAGTACGGCGAGCGGCGCAGCTCGGTGGTCGACGAGGTCGAGTTCACCCGCGCCAGCCCCACTCGCCCCTCGAGCGTCGTCAGCATCCGCTACGACGATCGCCGCGGCCTCCTCGCCGCGGGCATCACCCCGCCGCGGGTCTGGACTGAGCCGCCGCCGCGCGCCACCCGCTTCGTCCCGCCACCGCCGGACCCCTTCCCCACGCCCTAGAGCGGCGCGGCCTCGACCGCAAATAGTGCGCCCCGGCCCCGATCACGTAGACTCCGGCGCGTCACCGGTGCCGGTCGCTTCGCGTTTGGCGAGCGCCGGCCCACATATGTCCCAGGAGAGCGTGGTGGAAAAGACGATTCGAGCGATGGTGTTGTTGGCGGTGTTCCTCATCCCCCTCGGCGCGAGCTCGACGAGCTGGGCTGAGCAAAACAGCGGGCGCGTAGCCAAGCACAGCGTGGGCGCCGACTTCCTCCTCGTGGTGCCGGTTGGCGATTACGCCGACTTCACCGGCGTGGGCTTCGGTCTGCTCGGCCGCTACGAGCTGCGCCTCATGCCGGAGCTCGCCCTCACGGGGCGCTTCGGCTTCGTCGGCCACGCCCCGCACAAGGTGGGCGGCATGAAGCTGCGGACCTGGGAGATGCCGCTCCTCGCCGGCGGCCGCTACTACTCGAAGATCGGGATCTGGGCCGGCGCTGAGCTGGGCCTGGTCGTCATTGGGTCCCGTGTCAGCGGTGTGGCCACCCCGTTCGGCACCTTCTCGGGCAACGACACCGTCGCGAGGTTCGGGATGGTGCTCTCCGGCGGCTACCGCTGGCGTGATCTGGACTTCGGCGTCGCGCTCTTCGTGCCCGACATCGATGACTTCCTCGGGATCACGTTCACCGTCGGCTACACCTTCGCGAAATTCGGGAAGTGAACTCGGCTCCTTCGCGCGGCGGCGGCGTCGTCGTCGCGGTCGCGGTCGCGGTCGGAGCGGCGCTCTCGGCGTGGGGGGGCCTCACCGCCCACGCCGAGTCGCCAGCGGGCATCGTGCGCTCCCTCGACCGCGCGGACGGCGACGACCTCAACGCGATGTTTCGCGCCCAGCTCGCAGACGCCGCCAGGGCCAAGGCGCCGGTGGTGGTGATGTTCACGGCCGACTGGTGTACGCCCTGCCGCTCGCTCAAGACGCTCTTCGAGGGCAGCGCCGTCGTCAAACGGGCTGCCGGCAAGGGTCGCGTCCTGCTCGTCGACGTGGACGACTGGCGCGGCCCGGCCCACCGCCTCATCGAGGGCGAAAACCC
>CAZNZH010000008.1:4030-22172 GCA_964577445.1 uncultured Myxococcales bacterium | reverse complement strand
GCCCATCGCGTGGAAGGTCGTGCCAGAGCTCGCCGAGGACCTCATCCGCGAGGAGATTCGGCGGCTGACTGAGGTGGAAGAGCCGTGACAGAACTATCGAAGGCCTACGAGCATCTGGACGTCGAGCAGCGCTGGTATCCGATCTGGAAGGACGCGGGCTACTTCCATGCGGAAGACAGCTCGGATAAGCCCGCGTACTGCATCGCGATTCCGCCACCCAACGTCACGGGTTCGCTGCACATCGGCCACGCGCTGACGGTCACCATCGAGGACGTCCTGACGCGCTGGCGCCGCATGCAGGGCTACAACACCCTGTGGATGCCGGGGACGGACCACGCCGGCATCGCGACGCAGATGGTGGTGGTGCGCGAGCTGGCCAAAGAGGGGATCTCGCGCCACGACCTGGGGCGCGAGGCCTTCGTCGCCAAGGTCTGGGAGTGGAAAGAGGTCTACCACGCGCGCATCACCAAGCAGCTCGAGGCGCTCGGCGTCTCGCTGGACTGGGAGCGCGAGCGCTTCACCATGGACGGCGGCCTGTCGCGCGCGGTGCGGAAGGTCTTCGTCGAGCTCTACCGAGACGGCCTCATCTACCGCGACAAGCGGCTGGTGAACTGGTCGCCCGGCATCCACACGGTGCTCAGCGATCTCGAGGTCGAGTACGAGGAGAAGGCCGGCAAGCTGTGGCACCTGGCGTACCCGGTGGCCGGGACCGACGAGCGGTTGGTGGTGGCGACGACGCGGCCCGAGACGATGCTGGGCGACACCGCCGTCGCCGTGCACTCCGAAGACCCGCGCTATAAGCACCTCATCGGCAAGCGGGTTGCGCTGCCGCTGACCGGCCGCGAGATCCCCATCATCGCCGACGACATCTTGGTGGACCCCGAGTTCGGCACGGGCGCGGTGAAGGTGACGCCGGCTCACGATTTCAACGACTTCGAGGTCGGCAAGCGCCACGAGCTGCCGATGATCTCGATCTTCGACCTGGACGCGAAGCTCAACGACGAGGTCCCGGCGCGCTACCGCGGCCTGGACCGCTACGCCGCCCGAGCGCGGGTGGTGGCGGACCTGGACGCGCTGGAGCTCTTGGTCGAGGTCAAAGACCATGTGCTCAACCTCGGGCACTGCCAGCGCTCGGGCGTGCCGGTGGAGCCGATGCTGTCGGACCAGTGGTACGTCCGCGTGCAGCCGCTCGCCGAGCCCGCCATCGCCGCGGTCAGAGACGGCCGCACCAGGTTCGTGTCCGAGGAGTGGGAGCGCGTCTACTTTCAGTGGATGGACAATATCCGCGACTGGTGCGTCAGCCGGCAGCTCTGGTGGGGCCACCAGATCCCGGCGTGGACTTGCGCGGCCTGCGCCCACATCACCGTCGCGATGGAGGACCCGACCGCGTGCGAGTCCTGCGGCGGCGTCGAGCTGAGCCAGGACCCCGACGTCTTGGACACCTGGTTTTCCTCTGCACTTTGGCCGTTTTCGACCCTGGGGTGGCCCGACGAGACCGCCGCGCTGAAGACCTTCTACCCGACCGCGGTCATGGAGACTGGCTTCGACATCCTGTTCTTCTGGGTCGCCCGCATGATGATGATGGGCCTGCGCTTCATGGGCGACGTGCCGTTTCGGACCGTGTACCTGCACGGGATGGTGCGCGACGACAAGGGCCAGAAGATGTCGAAGACGAAGGGGAACGTCATCGATCCCCTCGATCTTACCGAGCGGTTTGGGGCCGACGCGCTACGCTTCACCCTGGCGACCATGGCGGCGCAGGCGCGGGATCTGAGCCTGAGCGTGAAACGCATCGAGGGCTATCGGCACTTCGGCAACAAGATCTGGAACGCCGCGCGCTTCGTGCTGATGAACGTGCCCGAAGGCCACGTCCCCGCCGCCCTCGACCTGGACAGGACCAGCGAGCTGTCCCTGGCCGACCGCTGGGTGCTGAGCCGGCTGGACCGCGCCGTGGCTACGGTGACGGACGCGCTCGAGGGCTGGCGCCTCGACGAGGCCTCCCTGGGTATCTACCAGTTCTTCTGGCACGACTTCTGCGACTGGTCGCTCGAGCTGTCGAAGTCCGGGCTGCGCGCCGAGGACGAGGCGGCCGAGCGCACCCGCGGCGTGCTCTTGCATGTGCTCGAGCAGGCGCTGCGGCTGTTGCACCCCTTCATGCCGTTCATCACCGAGGAGATCTGGACCCAGCTCCCCGTCACGCGCACCGAGCCGAGCTTGGTGGTCGCGGCCTGGCCGACCCACGACCCACGGCGCGTCGACGCGATCGCGGAGTCGCGGATGGAGCAGCTCATCGCGATCATCACGGCTATTCGGACGATCCGAGGCGAAAACCGCATCTCGCCGCGGCAGAGCTTGAACCTGCTCATCGACGCGCCGGACGAGGCCACGGCCGCCGTCCTCCGCGAGGCGGCGTCGCAGTTGGGCGATCTGGCGTCCATCGGAGAGCTTGACGTGGCCGTCGGGGCCGAGCGCCCGCCGCGGAGCGCGGTGGCGGTGGCGGGCTCGCTGACGCTCTACGTGCCGCTGGACGGCATCGTGGACCTCGACGAGGAGGTCACGCGGCTACAGCGCGCCTTGGCGAAGCTCGACGATGAGGTCGCGCGCTTCGAAAAGAAGCTCGGCAACGAGCGCTTCGTGGCCAACGCGCCGCCCGAGGTGGTCGCCCAAGACCGCGAGCGCCTCGCGGAGCTTCAGCGCCAACGCGCGACCTACCGCGAGACCCTCGAGCAGCTTCGCCGCTAGGGAGCACCGCGCCCCCGCGGAGGGGACGCGATCTCGGTGTGGGACGCCCAACCCTGCCGAGCTCTGGGCGCCCCCCAGGCCACGGCTCACGTGGGGACGTCCGCTTCGGGGCGCGGTGTGTGGGACTGTGCCTTTTCCAACACCAGCAGGATCTCGCGATTGCCCTCGGGCCCGGTGATCGGCGAGTCCACGTGGCCGCGGCTGTGAAAGCCCGCGGCCAGCGCCGCGTCGCGGACGGCCTCGAGCGCCCCCTGGCGCAGCGCCTCGTCGCGGACGACCCCGTGGTCTCCCACCTGATCTCGCGCGACCTCAAACTGCGGTTTCACCAGCAGCACATAGGTTCCACCGGGCGCCAGCAGCTCCCAGACCACGCCCATGAACAGGCGCGTCGAGATGAACGACGCGTCGCAGGTGACAAACGAGGGCGCGAAAGGCAGGTCCGCCGGCGCGAGCTGGCGGATATTCGTGCGGTCCAAGACCGTGACCCGTGGGTCCGATCGCAGGCGCCAGTGGAGCTGCCCGTAGCCGACGTCCACGGCCGCCACCCGCTCAGCGCCGTGGCGCAGCAGCACGTCGGTGAACCCGCCGGTGGAGGCCCCGATGTCCAGGCAATCAGCACCCGCGATGCGCTCGCGCAGCCACCCAAACGCCTCGATGGCGCCTCGCAGTTTGTGGGCGCCGCGCGACGCGTAGGCGTCCTCGTCGCCCTTGAGGGTCGGCTCCACGTCGGCGGCAAACCGCTCGCCCGGCTTGTCGTGCCGGTGCTCGCCGACGATGACGCGCCCGGCGAGGATCAACGCCCGCGCCCGCTCGATGGTGGGCGCGAGCCCTCGCTCGACCAGCAGCGTGTCCAGGCGCCGCTTGGACCCTGCGGGCCCGCGGCCTGACCCGCCCTGCCCGGCCCGCGTCACGCGTCGCGCGGCTCGTCGAAGGGGACCTCGCGCGTCTGCCCGTCGCGCTCCTCGAGCAGCATGTCGACCCGCGCCTCGGCGCGGTCCAAGATCTGCCCGGCCCGCTTGGCCAGCCCCATCCCCGCCTCGAAGTCCTCGAGCGACGCCTCCAAGCTCTGCTCGCCACGCTCCAGGCGCGCGACGATCTCTTCGAGGCTCTTCATCTGCTCTTCAAATCGCGGCTCGGCGTCGGCGGGCGTCTCGTCAGGCGTCTCTTCACGCATGGGGCGTTCCTGTGGCGATGTGGCTCGAGGTCCAGCGGGCGCCTGGGTCAGCTCGGCGAAGCCGCGTGGCCACCGCTTTCGCACGCCAGCGACAGAATTGGAAGACCCGAGACCTCAGGCTGCCGGCCGCGACAGCCCAGCGCCCTGGCCGGGCCCGGGCGGAGCCGGCGGATTCAGCGGGCGCACGGGAGCCCCCGAATCGGCCGCGTCAGTCGTCGCGGCCGCCAAGTAGCCCCGCGCGCAGCATGAAGTAGAGTAGCTGGGCGATGGCCGCCACCGCAGCGGCGAGGTAGGTCATGGCGGCCGCGTTGAGCACGGAGGCGACGCCCTGCCCCTCGGCACCCTGGGTGACGCCGAGCCGGGGCAGCAGCGCCTTCGCGCGGTTGGACGCGTCGAACTCCACCGGCAGCGTGATGATCACGAAGGCCACGGTGATGGCGAAGAGCGCGATGCCGATCTTCACCAGGCCGAGGGTGGAGAGCATGAAGCCCGCGATGATGACGAAGGTCGAGATGTTGCCGCCGAAGGCCGCGGCCGGCGCGAGCACCGAGCGGACCTGAAGCGGCCAGTAGTTTCGGGCGTGTTGGATCGCGTGGCCGACCTCGTGAGCGGCGACGCCGACGGCTGAGACCGAGGCGGAGTCGTAGACTTGGGGCGACAGGCGCAGCGTCTTGGACCTCGGGTCGTAGTGGTCGGACAGGAACCCACCGACCCTCTCGACCGTGACGTCGTCGATGCCGGACTCGCGCAGGATGTGGCGGGCGACGTCGGCACCGGTGCGGCGCGAGCGGGTCTCGACCTGGCTCCACTTCTTGAACGCGGACTTCACCTTCCACTGGGCGAAGAAGCTGAGCCCCCCGGTGACGGCGAGGATCAGCATGTAGAGAGGGTCGAAATACACTGAGCATCCTCCGGTTTCACGAGACCGACCGAGGGTAGGCACCGGCCTCAGGCCGGCAAAGGGCGGCGCCCTGGGCTCACAGGGTCAGCGCCCCAGGCGCTCGCGGAAGAAGCGGTCGATGCGCCGGTTGATGGCGTTGGGCTTCTCGACCGGGACGTAGTGGGTGCCGCCGGCCAGGATCATGAGCTCGGCGTCGCTCAGGAGCTCGACGATGCGCAGGGAGACGGCGTGGGGCGTCATGGGGTCGCGATCGCCGGCCATCACCAGCACCGGCATCTCGAGCGTGGGCAGCACGGGCTGCACATCGTGGCCGTGCAGGCTGGCCAAGATGCGCTTGTAGACGCCGAAGTCGAGCTGGACGTACTCGCCGAGCAGCTCGGTGAAGACCTGCTCGTCGAGGCTGGGGGCGACCACGCCGAGCGCTTTGAGCGAGCGGATAGCGAAGGGGGCCCGGGCGATCTTGGCGACGGGGCCGCCGAAATTCGTCAGCACGCGCCTGACTATTTCCATGCCCGGCATGATGAACGGGGCGCCGGCCGCGCCGAACTTGGTGTGGGTGAAGACCTGCCCGTAGCCGCCGGAGAGCGCGACGATACCCTCGATGCGCGGCTGGGTGCGCGAGGCGACGTCGAAGGAGAGCTGAACGCCCATGGACCATCCGACCAGCACCGCGCGCGCGATGTCGAGGCGGTCCATGACGAAGAGCGCGTCGTTGACGTGCGCCTCGATGCCGACGTCGACCCCGCCGACGGCCTGATCGGGGTTGAGCAGCGAGGCGTAGAGACCGCGGTAGTCCCAGCTCACGATGCGGTGGGTGGGGCCGAAGTGGCCCACCAGATGGCGCCACGCGGCGAGGTTGCCGCCGAGGCCGTTGGCCAAGACGATGACCGGCGCCGTGGCGCTGGGGCCCGGGCGGTCGTAAACGGCGAGGGTGACGCCGTCGGGGGTCTCGAATCGGAGGGGGCGGAAGCCGTCCACGGGCGCCTCGCTGGGCAGAAGGGGCCGCAGAACATACACGAGACTGGATCGCGACGTCGATTCAGGCTTACTGTGCGCAGCCCATGATCACCCGAATCCCACATCTCGCCGCTCGCGCCACCCTCTGCGGGGTCGCCGTCGCCGCTTTGGCGTTGGGCGCCTGCGGCAGCGGCAGCAGCATGGCCGAGCTGCAGATCGTGCAGACCGCGGTCATCGATTTCGGCGCGATGGAGGGCGACCGGCCCTCGCTGACCCGCGACGGCGACCTCCCCTTCGACCTGCGCGAACAGCCCGACTGGGTGCGCCTGCACCCCAGCTTTCGCTGCGTCGCCCTGGACCCGATCCGCTCCGCCGTCGTCATCTCGCGGCTGCTCTCGCCGGGCCTGGACACGATGCTGACGCTTCAGGTCGACGTGATGCCGCGCGGCGGCGTGACCTGGAAGCCGCTGGTCGAGCTGAACGGCACCGTGGCGGACGGCGCGTCGATCCCCTGGAGCGACCCCAGCGTCACGCTCTTCCCTGATGGCGTCGATCTGCTCGAGGCCATCGCGCTCTCGCAAAGCCCCGGCTACGAGCTGCGCGTTACCGGCGAGGTGCCGACGGCGGTCGACGACCTGGTCATCCACCTGCTGCTGAAGCTGGACTTCTCAACGCTCGCCGACGGCTGCCCTCACGGGCGGTAGGCGCCCCGTCAGCGCGGCTCGCTGCGGTAGACGTCCAGGTTCTCGCGGGCTTTTTCGTAGCCGGGGTCGAGGGAGACGGCCCGCTCGAGGGTGCGGATGGCCTCGTCCATTCGGCCGGAGCGCCTCTGAAGGGCCGCGAGGGTGGCCCAGGCGCGGGCGCTCTCCGGGTCCAGGGTGATCGCCGCCTCGAGCGCTGGGGCCGCCCGAGCGAGCTCGCCGCGCAGCAGGTGCCAGGTGCCGCGCAGGCGCTCGCTGTCGCTCAGGACGCGGCGGGTGCGAAAGCGTGGCGGGTCGACCGCGGCTCGGGACGCGATCAGGCGGGCGACGGCATCCGGCGGCGGGCCCAGGGGACGGGCGGCGGCGGTGGCGTCGGTGGCGACGCGGCTCAGCAGGCCGACGGGGCGCAGGATGGCGGCCGCGGCGGGGTCGAAGCGGCTGTCGCCCAGCTCCCAGAAGACCGCGCGGCGGGGCAGCTCGGCGCGCACGAGCGCCATGGCGCGGGCCGATTGGTCCGACGGGGGCAGCGCGGTGAAGGCGGCGGGCACCTCGCGGCCGGTGCGGGCGTAGCGGTCCGCGACCAGGGGCGTGTCGGGCAGGTGCTGCTTGACCAACACGGTGAGGTCGGGGCGGTGGCCTTCGACGCCCTGGAGGTAGAGCGCGAGGCTGGACAGGTGGTCGGTCGCGGTGAGCACCAGGGCGCCTGGGCTCGCCTCGTCGAGGGCGCGGCGGCCGAAGGGGCCGGCCCACTCGTCGGTGGCGCGGTCGCCGAGCCGCTCGCTGGCGGCGGCGGCGACGCAGAGCAGAGCCACGGCCACGGCGGCGAGGCGGGCAGGTCGGGGACCCCTGGCGGTGCCGGCGAGGAGCGCGAGCAGGCCGGCGAGGGCGAGGGCGCCCGGGAGGCCGGTCTGGAGATCGGCCTGCCCCATCGGGTTGAGCAGCGCGCTGAAGACCGCGTCGCCCGCCACGACCAGCGCCAGAGCCACCGCCGCGGCGCGCGGGCGGGCGAAGGCCAGGGCGGCGGCGGCGGCGGTGAGCGTGAGCCACGAAGCCGGCCCCGCGGCCAGTCGCGCCCAGGCAAAGAGAGACCGCAGCCCGGCCTCACCGCCCGCCCCCATCTCGGCGGCGAAGGACTCGCGGACGCCCGACGCGGTGAGGTGGCGCAGCAGGCGCGCGGGGGTCTCGGGGTCGCCCCAGTCGAGCCACGGGTCGCGCAGCGAGGCCAGCGGCAGGTAGAGGAGGACCAGGGCCCCGAAGAGCCCGATGGGGACGGCTTCCACGACGGGTCGGAGGGCCCGGGTGCGCGCGATGGTCCACAGCCAGAGGAGCGCCGCCCCCAAGACGACCGAGGCGTGGGTGCCGAGCGCGAGTCCGGTGATGAACGCGGCGCGCGGGATCTCGGGCTCGTCTCGCACCAGCAACCACGCCAACAGCGCCAGGGTCAGGCCGTTGAGCGCGTAGACCTCGACGAGGCCGCCGTGAAGCCAGACCACGAAGACCGCGGGGTAAAAGAGGGCCCCGGCCGCCGCGGGGAGCGGGCGCGCGCCTTGGCGCATGGCCATGGCGAGGAGGAGGCCCGTCGCGATGGCGATGGCCAGGGCCGAGCCCAGGGCGACGCGAAAGGCGACGCCGCCAAGAGGCCACAGCGCCAGGCCGTGACCCAGGGTCGTGAAGACGGGAAAGCCCGTCGGGTGGCCGACCCCGAGCACGGCGGCCGCGGTGGTCAGCTCGCCCGAATCGTACCAGGAGACGTCGGAGTGAACCGTGGGCAGGAGCGCGGCGAAGACCAGCAGCGCCAAGAGCAGCGGCGCCGCGGGCCGCCGGGTGTTCAACGGCTCGCGCGGTGACGGCTCGCGCGCTCGTGGGCCGCGCTTGAGCTCACGGGCGGAGGACCTCGGCGCCACGCACGAACACGATGCGCCCCGCCTCATCCGGGGGACCCGCGCGGGGCTCGATGCTCAAACCGCCAGCGAAGAGCACGCTGCCCGCCAGCGGCCCGCCGCTCATGGTCGCCGACATCGCGCCGAAGCGCGGCGTCGTGAGCGCCAGCTCCTGGGGTGCTACCGCGTCGGCGGTGATGCGGCGCACCGTGGAGAGCACCGCGCCGTCCGGGGAGATGCCGCCCGCCAGCCAGCAGTCGCCGCTGTCCTGCATCGCGGCCGCCCCGAAGAGCGGCGTAAACACGGGGGTCTCGGTCTCCAGCGGCTCGATGTGGAAGTCGTCGCCGACCGAGATGTTCGTGAAGCCGAGGCCGCCCGCGCTCGTGGTGCCGACGCCGCCGCCGATGATGCGCGAGCCGCACAACAGCGGCCCGAACACCGCGCCGAGCGAGCCCGCGCCCGTAAACGCGCGGACCGTCGGCGTCGCGCCGCTCGGCCCAGTGCGATCGATAAGCTCCACACCGGCGCCGGCCGCGTTGCCGCCCACGACCAGCACGCGCAAGCAGTCGGCGTCCAGACAGCTCGCCGCGGCCCCGGCGCGCGCGACGGACAGCTCGACCAGCGTCGTGCAGGTCGCCTTCATCGCGTCGTCCAGCTCGCAACGCCAGACGGTCTTCGAGCGCTCGGTGCCGTCGCCCTCGCCGGTCGGCGCCGCGCCGCCGATGACCAGCACGTCGTTACCCGCCGCGACCACCGCGGGCATCGCCAAGCGCACGGGCAACCGCGTCACCACGCCGCGCGCGCGGGCCGTGTCGAAGACCAGGAGCCGGTCGGTGAGGTTGGGCTCGCAGCCATCCGTCGAGCAGGTGTCGCCACCTAACGCCCCGATCTGTAAGGTAAATCCTGCGGTTGGCTTGCCGGGGGTCAGCCGGACCGACAACGCGCCGCCGGCCTGGACAAAGCGGCTCGGGCCGGCCTTGGCGAACCCCGAGAGGCCGACGGCCGTGGCCGGAACGCCGTCGATGACGAGGCGCTCGAAGAGGCCGGTGCTGGCGCTGAAGCGCTCGAACGCGCTCGCGGACGCGATGAGCTTGTCGCCGACCAGGCTCGCGAACCCGCCCGCCAAGATGACGCTGCCGTCGCTGGCCTCGAGCGCGCCGCCGAACGCGCGCGGCTCGCTCATGTTCAGCGGGAAAGGCGAGCGCAGCACGCACCAGCCCGCCCCGGCGTCACAGACCGCTTTGGGGTGGATGGTCTGGCAGTCGGCGCTGTTGTGGCAGGTCGGGACGCACCAGAAGTTCGAACCGGCCGCGTCGGGCAGCCCGATCTTGAAGCAGCCCCCACCCGGCGAGACCTTGTCGGCGCACTGGCTGTCGTTGTCGCAGACGTCGACCTTCACCGCCAAGCTGGCCGAGAGGTTGATGTCCTCCGGCAGGGAGGTGACGGCCCCAAAGCTGTAGGTGGGGACGTGGTAATAGGGCTGCTCGGCCGGCGCCTTCACCACCGTCATGGCGCCGCGGTAGCCGAGGGCGACCCGGGTCTCGCGGCGACAATCCGCGCCAGCGAACGCCTCGAAGACGACGGAGCGGTTGTCGCCCACCTCGAGGTCGGTGATCTCGAAGGTGCGCGACCGGATCTCCAAGCAGCCCGTGTCGAACACCTGACGACCGCCGGCCGCCGGGGTCAGAAGCTCGGTCGCCGGCCCCTCCAACACGCGCAACTGAAACCAGCCGGCGTCGCCGAAGCCCAGCGCGAAGGTCATGCGCCCCGTGGGGTCACCGCCGTCAGCGCAGCCCGCGGCCAGCGCGGCCACGCCCAAGGCCAACGCGCGCCATGCCCAGCGATGTCGCGTCATGGTGGCCCTCATCGTCCGCCCGCCCCGGCTCGCGCCTGTATCGCCGCGTCGCGCCAAGCGTTTGCGCGATCGACCGACAACACGACCTTCCCCGTCGCCCGGTCCTGACCGCCGCCACTGGTCGCGGCCACCGCGCCCGCCGTCGCGCCGACCGCCACGACCCCGACCACGGTCCAAAACCACCAGGTCTTGTAGAACTTCTTCTTCGCGGTGGGCGGCTTGTCCGGCGGCACCTCGCGCGCCAGCTCGCCCGCGACCACCGCGGGCAGCGCGGTGAGCTGCACCGCCCGCTCCGCGGTCTCGCCCGCCTTGACCTCGAGCTGAAAGAGCTGGTCCTCGTAGCCCTCGCGCGCGACCCGCACCGCGTAGGTTCCGGGCGGCTTGTCGAGTCGAACCTCCCGTGTGCCCGCGTAGTCGCCCGCGACGAAGATCTTCGCGCCGACGTCGGCGGTGACGACGAGCTTTCCGACCACCGGCTTGGGCGGCGGCGGCACGCCGAACACCGCCACGATCTCGCGCTCTAGGGCGCCGGCCAGCTCGGCCTGGGCGGCGACGGGCGCCTCACGGTCGCGCAGCGCGACGCCCTTGGTGACGTCGACCACGCGCACCTTGAGCGAATACCCGCTCGCGTCCGGGACGACCTCGGCGTAAAAAACCCTGCTCGCGCCGTACTTTTTCCCCAGCTTGGTGATGCAGTCGACGTCGATGTCGATGCACTCCAGGTCCATCATCTCGTCGGTCAGCTCCGACTCCGGCGGCTTGACCAGGGTGAGATCGGGGTACTCCCGGAGCTTGGCCTGCAACACCTTGAACAGGTCGTCTCTGTCTTTCTGCGAGAGCTTGAGGCCTTCGACGCGCAGACCCAGGACGCGCTCGGGCTCTTGAGCGGAGGCCGCCGGCGCGACCACCAGCAGCGCGAGCGCCGCCCACGCGGTCAGCAGCGCGCGAGCAGGGCCGAAGCGGGCCGTTCCCGTGACCGAGTGAAGAGTAGTTTGGGAGCGTGGGCGCATGGGCGAGACCCCGGCGAATCGTTGGGCCGACAGCACGGGCGCAGCGTAGCGAGAGGGCGCGAAGGGTGTCAACACGCGTGGGCGGTGCTCGTAACGCGATCACGCTTTAAAATTCAGGGGTCCGCGGCCATCAGCACATAGACGTGGTCGATGCCGCCTGCCCCGAAGCCGTGGGCGTATCCCAGCCGGAAACGCAGCGGGAGACTGAAGAAGAGCTCGGTCCCCAGGCGCAGCTCGGCGCCGACGCTGGCGTGCAGGTCGTCCGCGCTGCCTCGGCCGAGGGGGTCCGCGGTGACGAGGCCGGCGTCGCTGAAGACCGCGAAGGTGAGGTCCTGCAAAAACACCGGGAGGGTGTCGAGGCCGCCGCGGACGCGCAGCAGCGGCAGGCGGTACTCGGCCGTGGTGAGGATGAAGCGGGTGCCGCGGAAGGCGTCGGCGCGGAAGCCTCGGAGCCAGACGGAGCCGGCCTGGGTGGCGTCGATGATGTCCTGGAGGATGTCTTGGCTCGGGATGCCGCCGATGCCGAAGCTGCCGCGGGCGTCGGGGTCGCCGCCGGTGAAGCCGGAGCGGAGCTGGATGGTGCCTACGTGGTCGAAGCGGCGGACGATGGGAAACCAGGTGAGGAGCTGGCCGCGGACGAGATAGGTCGTGGCGTGGGAGCCGAGCGCCGGGTGCCGCAGCCGGAGGGACATCGAGCCCTGCACGCCTTGGGCGGTGCTGATGCTGAACGCGTAGGACTGCGCGTCGGAGAAGCTCCAAGAGAGGGTCAGCGAGGTGGAGGCGCCCTCGCGGGGGAAGCGCGGGACGGCCTCGTCGGGGCTGTGGATGGCGGCGGCCGCCTCGGTCGCGCGGGTGAGGTCGGCGGAGTAGCCGAGGCCGAAGCGCATGGGGACGTAGACGTTGGGGAGACCGATGGACGCCTCGAGGGAGGCGAAGAAGACCTCCTCGGTGTAGGGATGGTGCTGGTCGGCGACGAAGCTGTAACCCTTGCCGGAGTAGCGTCCGATACGAAGGGAGAGGTCGGGATAGCCGAGGCTGAGGCCGACCGAGGCGGCGGCGTCGAAGTCCTCTCGGTCGAAGTCCCAGGCGGCCGAGAGGCTGGCGGCGTAGCGGCCGGTGACGTCGCTGCCGCCGAGCGACAGGCCGATGCGCCCGAGGCCCCCGGTGCCGAAGGCGAAGGTGGGCAGCCAGCTCCGCGGGAGCAGCGTCGACAGGGCGTCGTAAGGCTCGGGGCCTTCGGTGGGGGTCGGCGGGGCCGCGGGCTCGGCCATCGCCGGGCGGGGGTCCGGGACGCCGATTCGCTCGGCGGTGTCTGGCGAAAAGGGCAGCGTGTAGAGCTCGTCGCCGTCTTTGGTCCAGCCCGCGTAGACCAGCGTCCGGCCGTCGGGGGAGACCGCCGGCTCGAAGGCGCCGGTGAGCACGCGGGTGAGGCGCACGATGTGGCCGGCGCGGGCGGGGTCGCCGGAGACGTCCATGGCGTAGATGTCGTAGATGCCGGTGGCGTCGGAGCTGTAGACCAGCCAGCGGCCGTCGGCGGTCAAGGTGGGGTGCAGCTCGAGCGAGCGGCCGTAGGTCAGGCGGCGCCAGCGGCCGTCGCGGAGATCGATCTCCACGAGGTCGCGGTTGGCCGCGACGTGCATGCTGGCGAAGAGGCGGCGGCCGTCCGGGTGCGGCTGCGGGGCGTCGATGCGGGCGCCGGGCGGCGGGTCCCAGCGCCGGAGCGTCTCACCGCTCAGCGGGTCGCTCGCCTCGAGCCAGGTCTTGCCCCAGCGGGTGCGCACCGACCAGACGAGGCGGCCGTCCGGCGAGAGCGCGGGGTCGTGGGCGCGGGCGCCGTGGGTGACGAGCTGGCCGTCGTTTGCGCGCCGGCCGGGCTTCAGCGGCACGCGCAGCAGGTCACCGTAGGAGTGGACCTGGCGGTAGGGCCGGCTCGTCGACAGGGTCACGAAGCGGTCGTCGCGGCTGATGGTGAAGCGCTCGCAGCCGCCGTCGCAGCGGACGACCGTCTGGACGGCGGCCGGGTCGCCGGCGGGCGCCATGACGAGGCGCGAGGGGCGGTGGCCCGTGCTCTCTAGATAGAGCAGGTGCCGGCCGTCGTGGGTGAAGCGCGGGTGGCGCTTGTCTTCGCCGCCCGAGGTGCGCCGGGTGCCCTCGATTCGGCCGACAGCGTCCAGCTCTTCGCGCGTCTTGAGGGCGCGCCGCCGGACATCCTCGCAGACCTCATCGTACCAGGTCGCCATGTCCTTGCCGGTCGCGCGGCGCGCGAGGGTGTTGATGGCGTAGGGGATGAGCCGGCGGCCGTACGCGTGCAGCAGGCGGGCGATGGCCTCCCGGCCGGCGTGGCGATCGATCCAGTCAAAGATGTACCCGCCATAGAGGTACCAGGAGGTGCCGCGCGGTAGGAAGAGCGGCGCCCCGGTGAGCTGGGACAGGCGCGGCAGGGCGTCGTCCAGGGCCGCGGTGCGCAGGATCATCTCGAAGCGGCTCGAGCCGACGCGACCGCCGGCCGTGAACGTGCTCTCGACCCAGGTCGCCAGCCCCTCGGTGAACCAGCGTGGCAGCGCCTGGTTGGGCTTCAGCGTCTTGCCGAAGACGCGGTTGATGAAGCGCGGCACGCCGGTGGCGTTGTCCAGGTGAAAGATGTGGGTGAGCTCGTGAAAGACCAGCACCCGCAGCCAGTCGTCGTAGTCGCCGAGCGAGCTGTCCATCTCGGGCGGATACGCCCATAAAATCAAGGCGTTGTAGGGGTTGCTGCCGGCGAATCCGTTGGCGCTGTCCACCTCGTCGAGGACCACGACGTGGATGCGCTCCTCGGGCGTCCAGCCGAGCACCGGGGTCAGGAGATCCCACGCTTCCTCAGCAAACACGGCCGTGCGGCGCGCCAGGGGTACCCCGTCGTCGTAGGTCGTGATCGCGAAGTGCTCGGTGGTCAGGGTGACCCATGTGCGCGACGGGTCCGTCGCCGCTTGGGCCGTCGACGCGGCGCACAGAAGCGCGAGTCCCAACACTGCGACCGGCGGGCGATAACGCACGCCCGGACCTTAGCCGAAATCGCCGCCCCGCGCCTACGCGGGCTCAGGGAGAGCCGCTAGACCGGGGCGATCTTGGCGCGCCCCCATGACCTCGCAACCAGGCGCGTTAGCGCGAGCCCAGCGGCACGATGGTCGCTCCGCCCATGGCCGCCGGGCGATACTTCACCCGCACCAGGTTCATCATCTGGCCGTCGGGAAGGTCGCCGACCACCGTGTTCACCACGTTGTGGTCGTCCCAGGTCACCACGCGATAGCCGTGGACGTGGCCGAGATGGGGCTGGCGCGCCTCATCGTCCGCAGCGCCTTGCGGTGTCGGGCGCTGCAGAACGCTCAGCTCGCGCGCGTCCACCTTGTAACGATAGATCACCGCGACCTGACCACCCACCTGCGTCAGCCGCGCACCGACCAGATGCACTGTCGGCGCCTGCGCGAAAGGCATCGCGACGGCGAACCGGACGTTTTCCTGGAGGAAGGTCCGCACCGACTCTTCAGAGCCGCGGACCTCCATCGGCAGCGGGTTGGTGTGGGCCGCCACGACCTGCTCGCGGGCGATGTCATCCACGGCGTCGTCCGCGATGGCGCCCGGGGCGGGCAAGGCGATGTAGGCGAACGCCGCGACCGAGGCCGCGATCGCCGGCACCGCGTAGGTCCAACGGCTGGTGCGGAGGCGCGGCGTGTGCAGGCCGCTCTCCTCGCTCCACGCGGGCAGCGGCGTCGCGGCCAAGCTGCTCTCGATGCGCGCCCGCAGGCTACCCGAGGCCTCTGGGGCGCCCAGGGTGTCCTTGACGCAACCCAGAAAGCCCGCCTCCCGCTGCGCAAGGGACTTGCAGCGCGGACAAGCATCCAGGTGGCGGGTGAAAGCCGCCTCTTCCGGGGCGGCGAACTCGCCGTCGAGGAAGACGTAGATGCCGTTTTTTACGTCGTCGCAGTTCATGGCGAAACGCGAAGCTCCCTGAGTTGCCCCCGGATGTGAGCGGGGGCGTTGGCGGTGCCCGGCGAAACGGAGCACGTCAGTGACGGTGACAGTGACAAACCAGAGGCCGCGCGACCTCAGCCGGCGGCAGCGCTCTTCTTTCGTGCGCGATAGGTCTCAAGCGAGATGGTGCCATCTTCATCGCGGGCCGAGGCGGGCGAGATGATGCCCAGCTCGACCGCGTAGCTGAACAGCTCCTCCTGCAACTGCTTGCGTCCGCGAAAGAGCCGCGACATCACGGTGCCCACGGGGCAATCCATCATGTCGGCGATCTCTTTGTACGAGAAGTCGTGGAGGTCGGCGAGGATGACCGGGATGCGGAAATTCTCAGGCAGCGCCTCGACCGCAGCCCGGACATGCTCGGGGAAGAGCTTGCTGAAATACTCCTGCTCGGGCGTCGAGTAGAAGCCGGACGACTCGAGCGGGCCCTCGATGCCGGCGTCGGTGTCGGCGTCCTCGATGAGCGAATAGGTGTGCTTCTTCTTGCGATTCTTGTTGATGAACGTGTTCGTCAGGATGCGAAAGAGCCACGCCTTGCAGTTGGTCCCGGGCTGGTAGCGATCCCAGAAGCGAAACGCCCGCAGGTAGGTCTCCTGGACCAGATCTTCGGCCGCCGCCGGGTCCCGCGTCATGTAGCGGGCCGCGTTGAAGATCGCGTCCATGTGGACGAGCGCCTCCTCGTTGAACGCCGCGCGTGCAGCGCCCTCGTCGGGCTTCCGCTTGCTGTTCTGCCTGGAGAAGATCATCAGCTAGCTCCTCAAGATTCGCGCGCGACCCTGTAGCCGGCTCCGCAGAGGGGCGGGCTCGGGGCGGGCGGTCCAACATCGTGGCCACAGCGTGCATTCCCGTGCGGCGACCGTGACGCGGAGATCGTGGGCACCGCCGAGAGTTGGGCAAGGTTACAGCAGATCGGCCGGGGGCGTGTAGGTCAGGTCGAGGGATGCGGCGACCGCCTGGTGGGTGCAGTGGCCGCGATAGGTGTTCAGCCCTCGCGACAGCGCCGGGTCGCTCTTCATGGCGCCCTCGACACCGTGCTTCGCCAGCGCCAGCGCGTAGCTCACGGTGGCGTTCGTCAGCGCGAAGGTGCTGGTGCGCGCCACCGCGCCGGGCATGTTGGAGACGCAGTAGTGGACGACGCCGTCGACGATGTAGGTCGGCGCGTCGTGGGTGGTCGGGTGGCAGGTGGCGATGCACCCGCCCTGGTCCACGCTCACGTCGACGATGACGCTGCCGTTGCGCATCCGGCTGACGAGCTCGGCGGTGACGAGGTGCGGCGCGCGGGCGCCAGCGATGAGGACCGCGCCGATGAGGAGATCCGCCTCGCACACGGCGCGCTCGATGGTCTCGGGGTTCGAGTGCAGCGTGCCCACGCGGCCCAGGAAGAGGTCGTCGATGTAGGCCAGCCGGTCGAGGCTGCGGTCGAGGACGGTCACCCGGGCGCCGAGGCCCGCGGCCACCTTCGCCGCGTTGAGGCCCACGACGCCGCCGCCCAAGATGACGACGTGCCCGGCGTCCGTCCCGGGGACGCCGCCCAGCAACAGCCCCATGCCGCCGCGTACTTTCTCAAGCGAGCCGGCGCCGACCTGAACGGCCATGCGCCCGGCGATGGCGCTCATCGGGGTCAGCAGCGGCAGCCGCCCGTCGGCCATCTCGATGGTCTCGTACGCGATACCGGTGACGCCGTGCTCGACCAGCGCGCGCGCCAACTGCTCGGCCGCGGCGAGGTGCAGGTAGGTGTAGAGCGTCAGGCCCTCGCGGAAGTAGCTGTACTCCGTGGGGATGGGCTCCTTGACCTTGATGATCATGTCCGCCTTGCCCCAGACCTCGTCGGGCGTGCCGACGATGCGGGCGCCCATGCGCGCGTACTCGGCGTCTTCGATGCCGCTGCCCAGCCCGGCGCCCCGCTGGACCAGCACGCTGTGGCCGGCGTCCACAAGCTGCCGCGCCCCGCCGGGCACAAGGCCGACTCGGTATTCCTCGACCTTGATCTCCTTGGGGATGCCAATAATCACGAGCCCTTGCCTCCGTCGCCGCTGCGGTGAGCGCGGATGATAGCTCAAGCGGCGGGGCGCTAAAACCGTGGTACCCGCACCAGAAGTGGCTTCCGACCGAGGGGCTGGACTACCTTGCGCGCCGTGCGAACCCGCCTTCTATCGCTGCTCGGGGCGCTCGCGTTGCTGGCTTTTTGTCAGGCGGCGGCGGCGTCTTCGGGGGACCCGTCTCAGACCGTGGACGACGTGTTTCGGCACGCGGATCGCCCGCCGCCCACCCGCGACGCCGATCTCGACCGGATAGCGGCGGCGCTTGCGAATGACGAGGGCGAGGCGGACCCGCGGCGGCTGGTGCGCGCGCTGGGCGCCTACGAGGGGCTGGTCTTGCCGGCGGTCGTCATGTCGCCCGACTCCGCGGCGGTTCGGGCGAGCTGGGCGCGCTACGTGGCCGACCAGGTGGTGCCGGCCGAGGTCAGCCACTACGGGGTGGCGCGGGCGGGCGACCGGCTGGCCGTCGTCTTCGTGAAGCGCCGTTTCACGTTGGAGCGGCCCATAGGCGAGGCGGTGCACGGGCACACGCTGAAGGTCGTCGGGCGCCTCGCGACGGGCTACGCCGGGGCGAAGGCGGTGATGTCGCTCCCCGATGACCGCGTGGTGCGGCTGCCGACGGGGCATTTCGGCAATCAGATGACCGTGGAGGTGCCCCTGACCGCGGGCGAGGGGCGCTACACCCTGGAGATCGTGGCGTCGGGCGGGGCGGGGACGGAGGTGTTGGCGCTGTGGGAGCTGGACACCGGCGGGGCCGGGCCGGTGTTGCCGCGGGTCGACGCCGCCCCGAGGGCCGCGCCGGCGCTGCGCGGGAGGCCGGCGGCGCGGCTCTTCGCGATGATCAACCGCGAGCGCAAGCGCCTGGGGCTCAACCCGCT
>CAZNZH010000008.1:0-4020 GCA_964577445.1 uncultured Myxococcales bacterium | reverse complement strand
GGTGAAGAGCGCTGCGTCGCACTCGGGCGCGATGGCGCTCGCCGGGTTGGCGGCGCACCGGCTGCCGGGCGGGCTGGGGCCGGACGAGCGGCTGGCGCGCGCGGGGATTCAGACGCAGCGGTTCTACGAGAACGTGGCGATGGCCAGGACGCTGGAGCAGGCGCACGCGGAGCTCTGGGCCAGCCCCAGCCACCGCATGGCGATGCTGGATCCCGAGGTGAATCGAGTCGGGATCGGCGTGAACACGCGCTCCGATGAGGACGGCGAGCTCTACTTCGTGGCGGAGCAGTTCGCCCAACGCTGAGCGCTCGAGGCCCGGTCGGGCAGCCCGCGCGCGCTCGGACCCCCCAGGCGACCCGCGGGGGCCGCCGGAACGCAGCGGTCCTTTACAGGCTCCGGCGGGCGGTGCGATGGTCCTTCGGGCGCCGGCCCCGGCGGGGCGCGGCCCCCGGAGATATGGGAGAAATCGCAATGATGACGCGCACTTTCTGGATCGCGAGCGCGGCGGCGGCGCTGCTGGCGGCGGGATGCGCGACGACCCGGCCGGCGCCCGAAGAGACAGGCGCGGTGGCGGCTCCCAAGACGCCCACCGCGGCGCCCGCGCCCGCCGACGGCTACGCGCGGCTCGACGACCGGGTGCGGCCCACGCGCTACGTGCTGGACCTGTCCATCGACCCGCGTGGGTCTACGTTTTCGGGCAAGACGACCATCGAGGTGGAGGTGCGCGAGCCCACCCGGCTGGTGCGGTTGCACGCCGAGGCGATGACCGGGCTGAGGGCCGCGGTCGCGCAGGGCGGGCGGGCCATCGGCGTGGCCACGCGCACGGGTCCCAACGGCGGCCTCGCCCTGGACCTGACCGAGCCCTTGGCGGCCGGCAACGCGGTCCTGACCTTCGAGTACGAGGCCCCGCTGCCCGAGGTCCCCGTGGGGCTCTACCGGGTCAAGGCCGGCGAGGGCGCGTACGCCTACACGCAGTTCGAGCCGCTCGAGGCCCGCAAGGCCTTTGTCTGCTTCGACCAGCCCTCGTTCAAGGCCCCCTTCGAGACGACGCTGCGGGTGCCCGCCTCGATGATCGCGCTGTCCAACGCCCCGGAGACGAGCCGCACCGCGGAGCCTGACGGCACGGTCACCTTTCAGTTCCGCGAGACGCCGCCGCTGCCGACCTATCTGGTGGCCTTCGCCGTCGGCGACTTCGACGTGATGGAGGCGCGACCGGGCGCCATGGGCGATGTGCCCTTTCGCGTCATCACGACCAAGGGCCAAGGCGCGCTGACGGCCTGGACCCTGGCGCGCACGCCCAAGATCCTCGCGGCGCTGACCGACTGGTTCGGGCGGCCCTACCCTTACGCGAAGCTGGATCTGGTCGCGGTGCCGAACTTCGGGGCCGGGGCGATGGAGAACCCGGGGCTGGTGACCTTTCGCGAGCGCTTCCTGCTGCTGGACGGCGCCGCGGCGACCGTGGAGGAGCGCCTGGATTCGGAGGGCATCATCGCCCACGAGCTGGCGCACATGTGGTTCGGCGACCTCGTGACCATGGGCTGGTGGGACGACCTGTGGCTCAACGAGGCGTTCGCGACGTGGATGTCGACGCGGGCGGTGGCGCGCGTTTCGCCTGACGCGGGCGCGCGGGTAGCGGCGGTGCGCAGCACGGGCTTCGTGATGGGGCTGGACTCGCTGGCGAACACGCGGGCGATTCGGCAGCCGATTCGCGACGGCGGCGACGTCTACAACGCGTTTGACGGCATCACCTACGTCAAGGGGCGGGCGGTGCTGGGGATGCTCGAGTCGTGGCTGGGCGAGCGGGCGTTTCAGCAGGGCGTGCGGAAGTATCTGGACGCCCACGCGCACGGGACGGCGACGACGGCGGAGCTGCTGGCCGCCCTGTCGGCGGCGTCCGCAAAGCCGGTGGAGGAGACGGTTCGCGCGTTCTTGGACCAGCCGGGCGTGCCGCTGCTCGACGTGAAGGTGACCTGCGGGCAGGGGGCGCGCGTGGTGGCGGCGACCGTGCGCCTGCGGCAGTCGCGCTACCAGATGCTGGGGACCGAGCTGAGCCCCGGTGAGCCGTGGAAGGTGCCGGTCTGCATGCGCTATGGGCTGCGCGGCAGGGTGCTGCGCGAGTGTTTTCTGCTCGATGGCGCCGAGACCACGGTGACGCTGGGGGCGCCCGGCTGCCCGGCGTGGCTCTACCCGAACGCGCAGGAGGAGGGCTATTACCGCTGGTCGCTGCCGCCCGACCTGCTGGCCGCGCTGACGGGGCCACTTCGGGGCAAGCTGCTGCTCGAGGAGCGGGTCGCGCTGGCCGGCCATGTGATGGCGCTCTTGCGCGCCGGGCGGCTCGAGCTGCCGGTGGCGCTCGCGCGGATCGAGGACCTGGCGGCGGACCCGCACCCGCAGGTGCTCGAGGGGGTCATCGACGCGCTGGGCGAGGTCGACCGGGTGGCGGTCACCGACGCGACGAGGGCGGCGTGGCAGGCGCTGGTGCAGCGGCTGCTGGGGCCGCATCTGGCGCGGCTCGGCAAGGCGGCGCGGGTGTCCGACTCGCCGCGGGACCGGCTGGTGCGGCCGCGGCTGCTGCGCGCGCTGGCCGACATGGGCGGCGATCGGGCGCTGCGGGCCGAGGCGCGGGCGCAGGTCGAGGCGTTCTTGGCCGGCAAGCCCGGCGTGACGGCCGAGGATCTCGAGCAGAGCGCGGCCATGGCGAGCTGGGACGGCGACGAAGCGCTGTGGCGGGCGCTGCGTGACGCGCTCGAGCGCCCGCTCTCACCGGCGGTGCGGGTGATGATCATCGGCGCGTTGGGGCGCTTCGAAGACCCGGCGCTGCTGACGCGCAGCCTGGATCTCCTGCTGGACGGCACGCTGCTGGCTCAGGATTTTCGGACGATGACGGGCGGAATCGGGCGCACCGAGGCGACCGCGCGGCTGGCCTTCGGGTGGCTCGAGGGGCACTACGACGCGGTGGTCGACAAGCTGGGCGACAAGAGCGCGCCGCGGCTGCCGGGCATGGGCCAGGGGCTCTGCGACGCCGAGGGGCGGGCGCGGGTCGCGGGGTTCTTCGCGGCGGCGGGGCGGGCGCCGGCCGGCACGGCGCGGAACCTCGGGCTGGTGCTTGAGCGCATCGACGGCTGCATCCGGCGGCGCGCGGCGTGGGCGGGCCCGCTGGCGAGCTGGCTGGCGGCCTCTCGCTGACGGGGTCGGCCGACCGGTCGTGACGGGCGCGAACAGCGAGGAGGGGACGGCGTGGTGGACAGGGCGGGGGACGAGACGGCGCCGGTGCTCGAGGCGCGCGGGCTGACCAAGCGGTACGGCGAGCACACAGCACTCTCCGGGCTGAACCTCAGGGTCGCGCCGGGCGAGGTCCTGTGTCTGCTGGGCGCCAACGGGGCCGGGAAGACCACGACCATTCAGCTCTTCCTTGGCTTTTTGGAGCCCAGCGCGGGCGAGGTGCTGGTCGCGGGGCGGCGCGTGGGCGACGACGTGGTCGCGGCGCGGCGCGCGGTGGCCTACATCCCCGAGAACGTGAACCTGTACCCGCACCTGACGGGCGTCGAGAACCTGGCGTTCTTCACCGAGCTGGCCGGGCGACCGCGGCCCTCGCGAGCCCGGCTGACCCAGTGGTTGGCGGAGGCGGGGCTTCAGGCGGACGCGGCGGATCGGAAGGTGGGGGCGTACTCCAAGGGCATGCGCCAGAAGGTCGGCGTCGCGATGGCGCTGGCGAAGGACGCGGACGCGCTGCTGCTGGACGAGCCGATGAGCGGGCTGGACCCGTCGGCGGCGGCGACCTTCTGCGACCTGCTGCGGCGGCTGCGCGACCGCGGTGTCGCCATCTTGATGACCACGCACAACCTGTTTCGGGCGCACGACGTGGGCGACCGGGTGGGCATCATGATGTCGGGGTCGCTGGTGGGGATGGAGCGGACGGCCGATCTCGAGCTGGCGGCTCTCGAGGAGCTCTACCTGGACCGCGTGGGCCACGGTCCGCACGCGCTCGGGGCGGTGGGTTGAGGGGCACCGGCGAGGGCG
>CAZNZH010000007.1:0-23240 GCA_964577445.1 uncultured Myxococcales bacterium | reverse complement strand
ACAAAGGCTGCTGTGCTGGACGGCGACGCCGCATTAACCGTATTGGACGCCTCGACCGGCGAACGCATCGCGGAGCGCCGCCTGGGCGTGACGTTGGCCTTCTTCTGGTCGCCCACCAGCGAGCAACTGGCCATTATCGGCTTGCCCCGGTCCGATGATCGCTCGGCCAATCTGCGGCAGATCAGCCCCGGTACGGCCAAATCTGCCGTGCAGAGCACGCTCGGTGTGAGCGTGAGCCTCTTCAACCCGGCGGCCACCGGCCTCCAGCTCGTCGACGAGGCCGCCTGGATCCCCTCGATCGGCGCCCACTGGCAGCTCGGCATCGACGGCGTCAGCCTCTGGATCGTCTTACTGACGACGTTCTTGACCCCGCTCATCCTCATCGGAGCCCACTCCGCCGTCACCCACCGCGTGCGCGAGTTCGTCATCTCGATGCTGGTGCTCGAGACCGCCATGCTCGGCGCGCTCTTGGCCACCGATCTGCTCCTCTTCTACCTCTTCTGGGAGCTGATGCTGGTCCCGATGTACCTGCTCATCGGCGTCTGGGGCGGCTCCAATCGCCTATACGCCACGGTGAAGTTCTTCGTATACACCATGACCGGTAGCCTCCTGATGCTGGTCGGCATCATCTACCTCTACATCCTCGCCGACCACAGCTTCGCCTACGCCGACATCCTCGCCCTGACCCTCGACCCCACCCAGCAGCTCTGGCTCTTCGCCGCCTTCGGCCTCGCCTTCGCCATCAAGGTCCCGGTCTTCCCCTTCCACACCTGGCTCCCCGACGCCCACACCGAGGCCCCCGCAGCCGGGTCGGTCGTCCTCGCCAGCGTGCTGCTCAAGATGGGCACCTACGGCTTTCTCCGCTTCGCCCTGCCGCTGTTCCCCCACGCCATGGGCGAGTTCTCCCCCCTCATCTTGGCCCTCTCGGTCATCGGCATCATCTACGGCGCGCTGGTCGCCTGGGCCCAAGCCGACATGAAGAAGCTCGTCGCCTACTCCTCGGTCAGCCACCTCGGCTTCGTGATGCTGGGTATCGTCGCCCTCAGCCCCCAAGCGGTCGAAGGCGCCATCCTCCAGATGATCAACCACGGCATCTCCACCGGCGCCCTCTTCATCCTGGTCGGCATCATCTACGAGCGCCGCCACACCCGAAAAATCGCGGACTTCGGCGGCCTCGCGGCCTCGATGCCGCTGCTCGCGACCACCTTCGTCATCGTCGCCATGAGCTCCATCGGCCTCCCAGGCACCAACGGCTTCGTCGGCGAGTTCCTCATCCTCTCCGGCGCGATGACCGAGGGCCTGCCCGTCCTCCCGGGCACGCCCTGGAGCTCCTGGCCCACGCTCTCGGTCACCGGCGTGGCCATCGCCACCGTGGGCATCATCCTCGGCGCCATCTACTTGCTCTCAATGGTGCGCCGCATCTTCTTCGGCCCCATCACCCACGAGGAAAACCGCCACCTCAAAGACCTCAACCTCCGCGAGATCCTCGTGCTGGCGCCCTTCGTCTTCCTCATCTTCGCCATCGGCCTCTTCCCGAACTTCCTGCTCCGTCCGATGCACGCCTCAGTCGGCGCCCTCGTCGCGAGCACCCGCCCGGTGGTCTCCGCGGTACGCCAGCCCCTCGAGATGGCCGCCTCCCCCGCCCCACCGGACACCCCTGAGCTGGCCATCGGCTTGACCATCAAAGCCCCCGGCGCCGCCTCGCCTGTCACCGCAGAGCGCACACGATGATCAACGACCTCGCCCTGGCCTCACCGCTGCTCATCCTCGCCGTCGTGGGCCTCCTCGCCCTGATGTCGGGCGTGCTCAGCCCCCGCGACACGTCGAGCCGGTGGCTCGGCTACGTGGTCTCCTTCGGCTGCCTCGTCGCCCTGGGCGCCGTCGGCTGGCTCTGGGGCTCCCCGGAGCTCACCTACCAGACCCCATCGATGTCCAACGGCCTGATCTTCGACCACTTCGGCCTGGCGCTCTCCGCGGTCCTCCTCGTCGGCGCCATCCTCACGACCCTGGCCGCCGTCGACTACCTCCCCGCCCAAGACTCCGACCACCACGAGTACTACGCGCTCGTCGCCTTCTCCACTCTGGGCATGGTCGCCCTGGTCACGGCCGGCGACCTCCTGACGGTCTTCGTCGCCCTCGAGGTCATGTCCATCAGCTTCTACGTGCTGGCCGGCTTCAAACGCCAGAGCGCCTTCGCGATCGAGTCCGCGATGAAGTACTTCATCCTCGGCTCCTTCGGCTCAGCCCTCCTGCTGCTCGGCATCGCCTTCATCTACGGCGTCACCGGCGAGATAACCCTGGTCGGCATCAGCCGCGCCTTCCACTTCCAAGACGGCCCCGCCTCCGACCCCCTGGCGTCTGTCGGCCTCGTCCTCATCGTGGCCGCCTTCGCGTTCAAGTTCGGCGCCGTGCCGTTCCACATGTGGATCCCCGACGTCTACGAGGGCGCCCTCAGCTCGGTCACCGGCTTCATGGCCGTCGCCGTCAAGACCGCCGCCTTCGGAGCCCTCGCCCGCATCCTGCTCACCTGCTTTGGCGACGAGGCCTTCCGCCAGGGCGCCATCTCGTGGGACATGCTGATCGCCGGCCTGGCAGCCCTCAGCATGCTGGTCGGAAACCTCATGGCCCTGGCCCAGACCAACCTCAAGCGCATGCTCGCCTACTCGGCGATCGCCCACACCGGCTACATCCTGCTCGCCCTCATCGCCATCCCCACCGGCGAGCTCAACGTCAACGCCCTGGGCGGCGGCCTCATCGTCTACCTGCTCGCCTACACTCTCGCCAACGCGGGCGCCTTCGCCGTGGCCTCGTCTTTGGGCGGCGACGACCTCGAAGACGTCTCCGAACCCGCCTACGCCGGCCTCGCCCGCCGCTCGCCCGGCCTCGCCTTCGCCCTCGCCGTCGCGATGTTCTCGCTGCTCGGCATCCCAGCCACCGCCGGCTTCGTCGGCAAGCTCACGGTCTTCAGCGAGCTGCTCCAAGACCCGGCCTGGCTCTGGCTCGTCGTCTTCGCCGTCATCAACTCGGCCATCAGCGCCTGGTACTACCTGCGCGTCGTCCTCGTCGCCTATATGAAGGAGGAGACGGGCCAGATGCGCCTGCTCCCCAGCCGCACCGTCCGCTTCGCCGCCGCCGCCGCCACCGCCCTCACCTTCGCCGTGGGCCTGCTGCCCAGCGGCGTCATCGCGGCCTCGGTCGACGCCGGTCACAGCCTCGCCCGGACGAGCACCCCCGGCCTCAGCCAAGGGAGCCCCCCGCTATCGCCCCGCGCAGCCCTGGTCACGCCGCCTGCCCTACCCGCCCGAGCCGCGGACCTTCAGTCGCCGCGCTGAGCGGGCGGCGCGGGCGGCGCGTGGTCGGGGATCTCGACCTCCACGTCGACGATGAGCGCCTGCACACCCGCGATCCTCGCGCCGTCTCGTCCGCCTAGAGCCCACGGCGCGCCCGGGGTCGGCGTGAACAGCTCCGTAGCCGAGGTGGGCCCGAACCCCTCGGGCCCCACCGCCACGACCAGCCGCTGCCGTTCGCGCCCGGGGACCGGCGCTCCCTGCTCGATAACCGGGATGCGCACGGCGAGGATGGGCGTCCCACCGGCACCGCGAATCGTTGACGCCGCCCGATCTCGGGCTGGCGCATCAGCCGCTCCCGGAGCGGGCGCGGCCTGTAGCGCCAGCCCGCCCACGGCGGCGAGCCCCGGGCCCGGCGGCGAGGCGAGCAGGCTGACGACGAACTCCAACGCGACGACGGACGCCGTGCGGGCCGGCCCCAGGCGCGCAGGTCCCAGCTCCACCAGCGTCGGCGCCCCGCCCGGCGCCAGGCGGAGGTTGCGCCCTCCCTCGCCCGGCGGCGCGCCCTGTGCCGAGCCCACCGGCCACTCGGTGACGCCGCCGTCGGAGCGCACCACGCGCGCCAGCACCTGAAACCGAATGACGCCGTGCTCGTCGGCGGGCGGCGCGGTCTCAGGCCACAGCACCAAGACCCTCGGCAGCAAGAAGAGCTCCGCGCTGGACGCGATGACCAGCGCGTCGATGGGCGCCACCCGAGAGGCCCCAGCGTCCTTCGGGCTCTCCGCCAAGAAGAGCCACGCGGGCTCGAGCCCTGCTGCTGGCGCGCCGGCCCGAGCCGACGTCACCGGCCGGACGACGATCTCCGCCGGGTCGGCCGCCGAGGCCGCGACACCCCACGCCCACAGCGCCAGGAGCCCCACGCCCATCAGCACCCGGCTGGGCGCGGGCGCCGGCGGCCGAGCAGCAGCGGCACCAGCTCGCGCTCGAGTGCCTGGGCCTCGTCAAAGCGCGGGTGCGCTCGCTCCAGGTCGCGAAAGGCCTTGGGGTGGACCCGCCGGCGTGGCCCGCTCTCGTCGATGCCGAGGCGGTGGTGGAGCAGCTCATGAAAGAGGATGAAGCCGACGAACCAGGCGGGAACACGCGGATCGTCGAGGATGTGGTGGATGCGCACGACCTGGGTCGCCACCGCGTAGGAGCCGAGCCGAAGCGAGCGCTGGCCCCGGCCCACCTTCACGCGCGGCCCATAGGTCACGGCCACGTCGACGACCTCGCCCAGCGCGCGCATGGACTCCTCGGGGAGCAGCGCCTCGAGATCGTGGACCTCGCCGCGCGGGCGCAGGGTCGGCATCCGCGGCGGTCGGCGACGGGCGACGGGCGCCAGGGTGCCGATCAACGCCTTCACGCGCGCCCGGGCGCCGGGGCGCTCGAGCGCGAAGTCACAGAGCGCGTCGACGGCGCTCGGCCCCAGGGGCTCGAGGGCCCGCGAGAGCCGCACGGTCAGCCGCTTTCGGTCTCGCACGGCCGAGATCAGGCGCACCGCGTTGTCGGTCTCGACCACGCGAACCGGCACGCCGCTGCGCTCGCTCAGCGCGCGCCGGAGCCGCTGGGCCAGCGTGTGCGGCTCACCCACCCTCTCAGTCATGGGACCGAAACCTCGAGAGCACCAGCCAGTGAAAGACCAGCCCGACCGCGACGGCGAGCAGGCCCACCGCCGGGACCCTCAGACGCGGCAGCGCCTCCCTCATGACGCGCTCGGCGTCGACGACCAGCGGCCGGGCCGCCACCAGGTCTTCGAGCACCCACGCGAAGAAACCCAGGAGCGCGACGGTGGCCAGGAAGTAGAAGGCCCGCGCAAAGCGCCGCGAGTCGAGGTGGGCCTTCACGTAGATGATGAGAAAGGAGAAGATCACCACGTACATGGCGACGTGCATGTACCAGTCGGCGAGCCCGGCGCTCAGCGCGATCAGCGCCCCCGCGACGCCGACCACGGTGTAGGCGAAGAGGAGCCACCACAAAAAGCGCGAGTGGATAGAGCGCAGGAACACCGCCGCCTGGGAGACCTCGGCGCCGACGTCAGGCAGGTGCGCCTGCTGCCGGAGGCGGTCGAGGGCGAGGTCAGCGAGGTGCTCGGTCCGCTCCACCAGCCCCCCCTCCGGGTCGCGGGAGTCCGCGTCTGTGGGCTCTGGCTCGTCCATCGCCGGAGGTTAGCCCGCATCTCTCGCGGCCGTCCAGACGCGTGAACGCCCCCCGCGGCGTTCTCGGGTTGACAAGCCGCGGCGGCGTCACTATCAATTGTCGCCGGCCCGGGCCGGGTGCGCGCTGAGCGCCAGTAGCTCAGCCGGATAGAGCAACGGCCTTCTAAGCCGTAGGTCAGAGGTTCGAGTCCTCTCTGGCGCGTTCTTTTCAGTCTTGGTCGGTTCCGACAGCGTGGTGGGCGTAGCTCAGTTGGTTAGAGCGCTGGATTGTGGCTCCGGAGGTCGGGGGTTCAAATCCCCTCGCTCACCCCACACCCTGCTGCGGAACGGAAGTCGGGAGGGTTGCGCGCTCGTAGCTCAGTTGGATAGAGCGCCGGACTTCGAATCCGTAGGCCGCAGGTTCGAATCCTGCCGGGCGCATACCTCTCCGCCCGGACTTGAGTCAGCGACCATTGACAATTTGATGTAGCTCGGGCACTGGATGGGCGCGACCCCTTTCGGTTCCCTCAATTCATTCCCCCTGTGGGCGCGTAGCTCAGTTGGTAGAGCAGCGGACTCTTAATCCGCGGGTCGAAGGTTCGAGCCCTTCCGCGCCCAAGACATAGCGGGATGAACCGTTACGGGGGATGAACCGCTCCAGTGGTTCATCCCTCTTTTTTTTTTGCTCTGGAGTCGACGTCCCTCGCGGGGTGACCTCGGCTCGTCTCGCGAGAGTGGCGGAATTGGTAGACGCGCTGGTTTTAGGTACCAGTGGTTCATCCGTGGGGGTTCGAGTCCCCCCTCTCGCACCCACGTTTCCGGCGCGCTCTGAGGCGACGGAACCTCCATCGACCTTGCGCCTGAGCGCGCAACCATAGGCGAGGCCCATGCGTACCTCGATCGAGACGGTCAGCGAGATCCAAGTCAAAGTCACCGTCGAGATCCCCGTGGAGGAGGTCGACGCGGAGTACGGGCGCCAGCTTGAGGCCGTGGGGCGCAAGGCCCGCATCAAGGGCTTCCGCCCCGGCAAGGCTCCGCGGGCCATGGTCAAGCGGATGTTCGCCAGTCAGGTGGGCGCCGACACCGCGATGAAGCTGATCCGGGAGAGCGTCGACGCCGCGCTGGACACCGTGGGGCGCCCGACCGTGGGTGATCCGCAGCTCGAGCCGGCGATCGCGACCGAGGGGCAGCCGCTGACCTACAACGTGCACATCCAGGTGATGCCGCAGGTCAACCTCGCCAACTGGAAGGGGCTGGCCGTCAACGTCCCGCCAGTCATCGTCCACGATGGAGCTATCGACGCCGAGATCCAGAAGCTGCGGGAGCGCCACAAAGAGCGCGTGCCCGTCGAGGATCGCGGCGCCGACATCGGCGACATCGTGGTCGTCGACACCACGGGCGAGGTCGATGGCGTCCCCGACGACCGCCTCACGACCGCGGGCATGGAGGTGAAGCTCGGCGACGAGCACCTCATCCCCGGCTTCGGCGATCAGCTCATGGGCGCCACGGCCGACGAGGCGCGCACGGCCGAGATCACCTTCCCCGAGGATTTCCGCCCCGAAGCGCTCGCGGGCAGGTCGGCCACGCTACAGGTCCAGGTGCTGAGCGTCGTCCGCGACGAGCTGCCCGATCTCGACGACGACTTCGCCCAGGACGCCGGCCACGACACCATGCAGGAGCTGCGCGCCTCGTTCATCGAGGGGGCGCGCAAGCGCGGCGAGGCGGAGCGCCAGAACACCCTCGACAGCCGCCTGCTCGACGTGCTGCTTGAGCGCCACCCCTTCCCGGTCCCGCCGGCCATGGTGGAGCGCTACTTCCAGAGTAAAGCGCGCGACCTGGTGCGCATGCTGATAGGCCAGGGCTTCCCGCAAGAGCAGGCCATCGCCCTGGTGCAGCGCTCGGCCGGCGACATGATCAGCGACTCGGAGAGGGCCGTGAAGCGCCATCTGGCGCTGGAGGCGCTGATCGAGACCGCCGAGCTCACCCTTGACGACGCCGAGCTGGACGCGGCCGCCAAGGAGCGGCTCGAGGCCCAGGGCGGCGGGCATCACCATCACGACCACGACCACGATCACGACCACGACGCGTGCGACCACGACCACGACCATGGCCATGACCACGACGCGGAGGCCCTGGCCGAGGCGCGTCAGATGGTCCGCGTGGAGAAGCTCCACCGCCGCGCCCTTGATCTCCTAGCCGAACATGCAACCATCACCGAGGCCGCCGACCCGGAGCCGGACGCCGCGGCGGACGACACGGACGACGAGACCAGCACCCCGGACGCCGAGGCGAGCGCATGACCCTGATCCCGACCGTCATCGAGCAGACCCACCGAGGCGAGCGCGAGTGGGGCATCTTCTCGCGACTGCTCAAGGATCGGATCATCTTCATCGGCAGTGAGATCAACGACCTCGTCGCCAACGTCGTGATCGCGCAGCTCCTCTTCCTCGACAGCGAAGACCCCGAAAAAGAGATCAACATCTATATCAACTCGCCGGGCGGCTCGATCACCGCGGGCCTGGCGATCTACGACACGATGCAGTTTTTGGGGTGCGACATCTCCACCATCTGCATCGGCCAGGCGGCCTCGATGGCGGCCGTGCTGCTGGCCGCGGGGACCAAGGGCAAGCGCTACGCCCTGCCCCACTCGCGCATCATGCTGCACCAGCCCTTGGGCGGCCTGGGTGGCCAGGCCTCGGACATCGACATCGCGGCGCGCGAGATCATCTTCCTCAAGCGGCAGCTCCTGGAGATCCTCTCCAAGCACACCGGCCAGACGGTGGAGAAGCTGCACGAAGACACCGACCGCGACTTCTTTTTGCGACCGCAGACCGCCGCAGAATACGGTCTGATCGATCAGATCGTCGCGCGCAAGACCTGAGGGATAGGGTTGAAGCCGCGGGCGGATCTCCGGGGCTCACGGGCATGGGCCGCTCGTGTTTGGGCTCTCAGATTGTGCTGAGGGATCCCTTGGGCTATCGTCGCCGGACGTCTGGACAGGGCGGCCGATCCAGCCTCTAGGGACTGGGCGGGCGGCGGATCCGTTAGCTCGCGATCATCAAGGCATACCGACAGATGGGGAGCGCTTCCATTGGATAGGCGGCGAGACAACAACAACCTGTGCTGCTCCTTCTGCGGAAAGAGCCAGCGCGAGGTGAAGAAGCTGATCGCGGGCCCCACGGTCTACATCTGCGACGAGTGCATCGGGCTGTGCAACGACATCATTCGCGAGGAAAACGAGAAGGAGGAGAGCTTCGGCGACCTCGGCTCGCTGCCGAAACCTCGTGAGATCCGTGAGACGCTGGACCAGTACGTCATCGGGCAGAGCCGCGCGAAGAAGATCCTCGCGGTCGCGGTCTACAACCACTACAAGCGCATCGAGCACAACGACGCGCACAGAGACGACGTGGAGCTGTCGAAGTCCAACATCCTGCTGCTCGGCCCGACGGGCAGCGGCAAGACCTTGCTGGCCCAGACCCTGGCGAAGATCCTGAACGTGCCGTTCACCATCGTGGACGCGACCACCCTGACCGAGGCGGGCTACGTCGGCGAGGATGTCGAGAACATCATCGTCAACCTCCTGCAGAACGCGGAGCACGACAAAGAGCGGGCCGAGCGCGGCATCATCTACATCGACGAGATCGACAAGATCTCGCGCAAATCGGATAACCCGTCGATCACGCGCGACGTGTCGGGCGAAGGCGTGCAGCAGGCGCTGCTGAAGATCATCGAGGGGACCATCGCGTCGGTGCCACCCAAGGGCGGCCGCAAGCACCCCCAGCAGGAGTTCCTGCCGGTCGACACCTCGGACATCCTCTTCGTGTGCGGCGGCGCCTTCACCGGGCTTGAGAAGATCATCGAGCGGCGCATCGGGCGTAAGACGCTGGGCTTCGGCGCGACGCACGAGAAGGGCGTCAACGAGATGTCGCTGGGCGAGGTGCTCGAGGAAGTACAGCCCGAGGATCTCATCAAGTACGGCCTCATCCCCGAGTTCGTCGGGCGCCTGCCGGTGGCGGCGACGCTGCACGAGCTGGATGAGGACGCGCTCATCGAGATCCTGCTGAAGCCCAAAAACGCGCTGGTCAAGCAGTACAAGCGCCTGTTCGAGATGGACGGCGTGCGGCTGACCCTGACCGACGGCGCGCTCAAGGCCATCGCCAAGGCCGCCCTGGACCGCAAGACCGGCGCCCGCGGCCTGCGCGCCATCCTCGAAGAGGCGATGCTTGAGATGATGTACGACATCCCCTCGATGGATGGCGTCCAGGAGGTCGTCATCAACGAGGAGGTCATCACCGGGGCGGGGCGACCGATCGTCGTCTATGACAAGGAAATCGCCTCGGCTTAGGAGCCTGTAGTGAATAAGGGATTCAGGTGGATCCGAGGTGATTTCGAGGTGGATCGGCGAGGCGCAGCGAAGCTGAGCCGCTTCCAGAACCCGAGGCAAACCAAGGGGTTTGCCGCAGCGGTTCTGGGACGCCGAGGCGCCCGAAAGCGCCCGGAGCCGCCGACTCATCTATTCACTACAGGCGACTAGCGCGTGGCGGCGTCCTCGGTCGCCTCGCGGGGGCCAAGACGGCGCAACCTTGCCAAACGTGCCGCCCTCGTTGAGAAGCGAGGCCGGTGACACGGGCAGCGACGCCTGCCGCGAGCGCGCTCGCCCCACCCAATCGATGGCGCCTCCAACCCGGAGGCGCGAGGGGACTTCACGAAATGTTCGGTAAAGAAAAGCGCGGCGGCAAGGCCGGCCTCCTGCCGCTGCTCCCCCTGCGCGACACGGTGGTGTTCCCCTACATGGTGGTGCCGCTCTTCGTGGGGCGCGAGAAGAGCATCGCCGCCGTCGAAGAGGCCATGCGCGGCGAAAAGGAGATCCTCCTGTGCGCGCAGAAGAAGGCCAAGACCACCGACCCGAACCCTGAGGACATCTTCAAGGTCGGCACCATCGGCACCATCATTCAGCTCCTGCGGCGCCCCGACGGCACGGTGAAGGTGCTGGTCGAGGGCAAGGCGCGCGCGAAGGTCAAAGACTTCGTCCCCCACCCCGACTACTTCCTCTGCGACGTCGAAGAGGTGGTCGAGTCCGCCGAGGTGACGCCCGAGATCGAGGCGCTGATGCGCCAGCTCCAGACCACGTACGAGAGCTACGTGAAGCTGGACCAGCGCATCCCGCCCGAGATGGTGATGGGCGTGTCCAGCATCGAGGATCCGCGCCGCCTCGCCGACACCATCGTCGCCCACGCGTCGCTGAAGCTGAATGACCGCCAGGGGATCTTGGAGATCGACGACCCGGTCAAGCGGCTCGAGCGGCTCTACGAGATGCTCCAGGCCGAGATAGAGATCCTGCTGGTCGAGAAGAAGATCCGCACGCGGGTCAAAAAGCAGATGGAGAAGAGCCAGAAGGAGTACTACCTAAACGAGCAGATGCAGGCGATCCAGAAGGAGCTGGGCGAGCGCGACGAGTTCAAAAACGAGATCCAGGAGCTGGAAGAGAAGATCAGCGCCAAGCGGATGTCGAAAGAGGCGACGCTCAAGCTCAAGCGGGAGCTGAAGAAGCTCAAGATGATGTCGCCGATGAGTGCCGAGGCGACGGTCGTCCGCAACTACATCGACTGGGTGCTCTCGCTGCCTTGGTACCACTACACCAAGGACAAGCTCGACATCGCCGAGGCGGAGAACATCCTCGAGACCGACCACTACGGCCTCAAGCGCGCCAAAGAGCGCATCCTCGAGTACCTGGCCGTCCAGCACCTCGTGAAGAAGCTGAACGGGCCGATCTTGTGCTTCGTGGGGCCGCCGGGCGTCGGCAAGACGTCTCTGGCCAAGTCCATCGGTCGCTCCACCGGGCGCAAGTACATCCGCATGTCCTTGGGCGGCATGCGCGACGAGGCCGAGATCCGTGGCCACCGGCGCACCTACATCGGCGCGCTGCCCGGCAAGATCATCCAGTCGCTGAAGAAGTCCGGCTCATCGAACCCGGTCTTTCTGCTCGACGAGATCGACAAGATGTCGATGGATTTCCGCGGGGATCCGTCCAGCGCGCTCCTCGAGGTCCTCGACCCCGAGCAGAACCACGCGTTCAACGACCACTACCTGGACCTGGACTACGACCTCTCCAAGGTCATGTTCATCGCGACGGCCAACAGCCTCCACAGCATCCCGATCCCGCTGCGCGACCGCATGGAGATCATCGAGATCTCGGGCTACACCGAGTACGACAAGCTCAACATCGCGCGGCGCTACCTGCTCCCAAAGCAGATGGAGGCCAACGGCATCAGCAAGGTCCAGGTGACCTGGACCGACTCAGCGCTGCGCACGATCATCCATCGCTACACGAAGGAGGCGGGCGTCCGCAACCTCGAGCGGGAGATCGCCGGCGTGTGCCGGAAGATGGCCAAGGAGGTCATCGAGCAGCGGGCGGAGCACAAAGACGAGAAGTCCCTGAAGTTCCACGTCGGCTCGTCGAAGGTGCAGAGCTACCTCGGACCGCCGAAGTACCGGACCAACAAGGTCGAGGAGAACGACGAGGTGGGTGTCACCAACGGCTTGGCCGTGACCATGGCCGGCGGTGACCTGCTGACCACGGAGGTCTCGCTGATGCCCGGCTCTGGCCAGCTCAAGCTGACCGGGAATCTGGCGAAGGTGATGGAGGAGTCCGCCCACGCCGCGCTCTCCTACGTGCGATCGAAGGCGTGGATGTGGGGTCTGGCGCCCGACTTTCACAAGAAGATCGACATCCACATCCACTTCCCCGAGGGCGCCATCCCGAAGGATGGTCCCTCGGCCGGCATCACCATGGCGACCAGCCTGGTGAGCGCGCTGACGCGCATCCCCGTGCGCAAAGACGTGGCCATGACCGGTGAGATCACGCTGCGCGGGCGCATCCTGCCCATCGGTGGGCTCAAGGAGAAGGTGCTGGCCGCCCACCGCGCCGGGATGAAGATGGTGCTGCTGCCTGACGAGAACAAGAAGGATATCCGCGACATCCCGAAGGTGGTGCGGAACTCCATCAAGCTGGTGGCCGTGACCCACGCCGACCAGGTGCTGGCCTTGGCGCTGGCCGGGGACATGAAGATGGCGCAGGGCACGGGGCCCGATGCGATGCCGGACCCCTTGCTCGACCTGCTGGTGGGCCGAGTCAAGGAGCTCGCGCCGGAGACGGCGACCGCGGACACGCCGGTGCACTGAGCCGGCTGGCGCACGCGCCGAGCCGCCGGGTATCGATGGGCGATCGAGCGCGAGGCTAGGCCTCGCGCTCGATCGCGCGGAAGCCGATGTCGCCGCGGTGATGTTCGCCGGGCCAGCGGATCTGGGCGACGGCGGCGTAGGCCACGGCGGCGGCTTCGCCCACGGTGGCGCCGAGGCCGGTGACGCTCAGCACGCGCCCGCCAGCCGTGCGCACGGTCCCGTCGGCGTGCAGGCGCGTGCCGGCGTGGTGCACCACCGCACCGGCCACCGCCGCGGCGCCGTCGAGCCCGACGATGACGTCGCCTGTCCGCGGCGACGCGGGGTAGTCCTGTGCCGCCATGACCACGCTGATCGCCGCCCGCGGGTCCCACTCGAGCGTGATCTCCGACAGCGTCCCGGCCAGGGTCGCCTCGATCACGTCGACCAGATCGCTTTTGAGCCGCGTCAGCAGCGGCTGGGTCTCCGGGTCGCCGAGGCGCACGTTGAACTCAAGCACCATCGGCCCGGTCGCGGTCACCATGACGCCCGCGTAGAGAAACCCCGAAAACGGCTTGCCGGCGGCGGCCATCTCGCGCACGACCGGCTCCATGACCCGGGCCATCAGCTCGGCCTCGAGCTCCGGCGTCACGATGGGTGCGGGCGAATAGGCCCCCATCCCGCCGGTGTTGGGGCCGGTGTCGCCCTCGCCCACCCGCTTGTGATCCTGGCTCGACGCCAGCGCCAGGACGTGGGTGCCGTCGCAGACCGCGATGAAGCTCGCCTCCTCGCCGATGAGCAGCTCCTCCACGACGACGCGGCGGCCGGCGGCCCCGAAGGCCCCGCCTTGCAGCATGTCGGCCAGGGCTGCGTCGGCCTCTGCGACCGTCTCGCAGAGCACCACGCCCTTGCCCGCGGCCAAGCCATCGGCCTTCACGACGACCGGCCGGCCGAAGCTGCGCACGAAGGCCCGCGCGGCCTCGAGATCCTCGAAGGTGCGGTGCTCGGCCGTGGGCACGCCGGCCCGCAGCATCACCTCTTTGGCGAAGGCCTTGGAGCCCTCCAGCTCGGCGGCGGCAGCGGTCGGCCCGAAGGCCTTGAGCCCCGCGGCGGTGAGCGCGTCGACCAAGCCCAGGGTCAGCGGGCGCTCCGGGCCGACGACGGTCAGATCCATGCGGTTTTTCCTGGCGAAATCGACGAGGCCAGCCACGTCGTCGGGCGCGATATCGACCGCCGTGGCCAAGGCGGCCTGACCGGCGTTCGGGCGCGTGACGAAGAGCTCGCTGACCCGGGCCGACCGCCCGAGCGCCATGGTCAGGGCGTGCTCGCGCCCCCCGTTGCCGACGACCAGAACGCGCATGTCGACACCCTCTCAGTGGCGGAAGTGGCGCATGCCGGTGAAGACCATCGCCAGATCTCGGGCGTTGGCGGCCGCGATGACCTCGGCGTCCCGGATCGACCCGCCCGGCTGCACGACCGCCGTAGCGCCCGCCTCTGCGGCGGCTTCGACGCCGTCGGCGAAGGGAAAGAACGCGTCGGAGGCGACGGCGCTCCCCAAGAGCGGGGTCGTGGCCTTGAAGACCGCGATGCGGGAGCTGTCGACGCGGCTCATCTGGCCCGCGCCGACGGCGGCGATGCGATCGGAAAACGCGAAGATGATGGCGTTGGATTTGACGTGCTTTGCGACCAGCCACGCCAGGTCCAGCGACTCCCACTCGTCGTCGGTGGGCGCGCGCTCGGTGACCACCTGACCGTCGCGCACCCGCTCGACCCCGAGGTCGGCGTCCTGCACCAAGAGCCCGCCCGAGATGGGGCGAGGCACGAGCAGGCGCCCCGGCGCACGAAAACCGACCTCGTCCAGGGTCAGCAGGCGGAGGTTCTTCTTTCGCCCGAAGATCTCACGGGCCTCGCCGGTGACCTCGGCGGCGAGGACCACCTCGAGAAACCCCTCTAACAGCGAGGTCGCGAGCGGCCCGTCGATCACGCCCCGGGTGGCGACGATGCCGCCAAAGGCGCTGACCGGGTCGCAGGCCCGCGCTTGCTCCCAGGCGTGCAGCAGCGAGGTAGCGGAGCGCGCTGCGCCGCACGGGTTGGTGTGCTTGATGACCGCGATGCCGGTGGGGCCCAGGTCGCGGGCCAGGGCGAAGGCCGCGTCCATGTCCAGCCAATGGTTGTAGCTGAGCTCTTTGCCCTGAAGCTGCTGGGCCCGGACCAGGCCGACCGCCTCGCCGGGCTCGACGTAGAGGCCGGCCGCCTGGTGGGGGTTTTCACCGTAGCGGAGCACCGCGCGCCGCGGAATAGGCCGCCCGTAGACGCGCGGGACGGGGGCGTCGACACCCGCGTCGACGTCCAGCTCGCCGCCAAGCCAGGAGGCGATGGCGGCGTCGTAGCGGGCGGTGTGCTGAAAGGCCGTCTGGGCGAGGCGCAGGCGCAGATCGGCCGGCAAGTGCCCGCTGTGCGCCTCCATCGCGTCCGTCACGGCCGCGTAGTCCGCCGGCTCGGTGACCACGCCGACGAACGCGTTGTTCTTCGCCGCCGAGCGCACCATCGACGGCCCGCCGATGTCGATCTGCTCGATGGCGTCGGCCCGGGTCACCCCTTCGCGCGAGACCGTGGCCTCGAAGGGGTAGAGGTTCACGACGACCAGGTCGATGGGCGCGATGCCGTGCTGGCGCATCGCCTCGATGTCCGCGGGGTGGTCGCGGCGGGCGAGGATGCCGCCGTGCACCGCGGGATGCAGCGTCTTCACCCGGCCGTCCATCATCTCGGGAAAGCCGGTGAGCTCGCTGACGGCCACGACCTTGAGCCCCGCCTCGGTCAGGGCCCGGGCGGTGCCACCGGTCGAGACCAGCTCGACGCCGTGAGCGGCGAGCGCCTGAGCGAAGGGGATCAGCCCCGTCTTGTCCGAAACACTGAGCAGCGCGCGCGCGATCTTCGCCATGCCGAACCTCCCCGAGTCACGGGAGCCCGGCTAGCATGCAGCGGCGGCTGAGGCAACCGGCTCATGGCGCCGGCGGCCTTCCCCTCACGCTCAGAACTTGCGGTTGCCGCCGAAGACTCGGTCGATGTCCGCGATCAGGCCCGTGCTGCGCAGCTTGTCGATGCCAGCGGCCTCCACCTGGCGGATGCGTTCGCGGGTCAGGTTCATGATGCGGCCGACCTCCTCGAGGGTCATGCCGCCCTGCTCCGCCACGTCCAGCGAGCAGGAGTGCTCCATCTCCCACACCTCAAGGTGCGGGAAGTTGATCTTGATCGACTGCGTCTCCTCCTTCACGTCGAGATACAAGTGGTACTTGCAGCTCACGAAGGGACAGGGACGAATCCCATCCACGCAATCGGAACGCGATTGGGGGCGCTCGTACCACATGTCATCGACGAGGCGTTTGCCCTCCTCGATCTCCGCGCGGGTGAGCCGCCTCCCAGCGATGGTGCGCGAACGCGTCCGGTCCTTTCGGTGTGCACGTTCCGCGCGCTCACGACCGGGCACATCCTTCAGAAGTGGCTCCATACTATCCCCCTCCCCAGGGTCGCTCGACCGAACGACTCGCCAGCGCACGTCCGCTTGCAGCGAGCAGTCGGCGCCGGATGGCGTCGGCGTCGGTTATCCCGGCGCCGAGATCCAGCGTCAAATTTTCCTGTACTAGATCATCGCCGAGATCCGCCGTCAACGACCCCCCGATCGAAAAAAGAGATTAAATGATCAAGAGGTTATGAGAGAGGTGTCGAGGTCGGCGTAAGGGATCGATCTCACACGGAATTCGGCGCGTCGCCGGCGCCGCGTCGCGGTGTCGGGTGCTGGACGCGACGAAGCCGCGACGAGCGCGGCTTCGAGGGGCGGCTTGGGGGTGCCGGAGCCGGCGCGGCCGGCCTGCCGCAAGGAGCTAGGGCGTCGTGGGAGGGATGAAGCGCACCCGCTTGGTCGCGTCGCCCAGGTTGAGGCTGATCACGCCGGCGATCTTGGCCGCGCCGTTATTCCAGACCACCTCGGCGGCGGCCGGCACGCCGTCGGCGTCCAGGGCCACGCCGTGGACCCTCACCTTGATGTTCGGCTCGGTCGGGAGCACGTCGATCCGGGGGGCCCCAGCGTAGTCGGTGTCCCAGTTGATGGTCGCGCCCTGCTCCACGGTGCCGCGGCGCACCAGCAGACCGCCGGTGATCGCGCCGAAGTCCACCGCGCAGACCTTGCCCACACAGGCGTCCCACCATGTGGGCTCCGCGGGCGCGGCCGGCTCGACCTCGGCCGGCGCGGCGACCTCAGCGGGCTCATCGGGCGCTGCCGGCGCTTCGTCCTCGGCGAGATCCAGCGCGGCGACCTCGGCGACGACGGGCTCCGCGGGGGCGTCGACGACCGGTGGCACCGCGCCCTCGGCGGGGGCCTCGGGCTCAGCGGCAGGCGCGACGGGCTCCGCGGCGGCGACCTCCTCGCCGGGCGCGGGCTCGGCCGCCGGTGGCGGAGCGGGTGGTTGTAGCACCGCCTGGGGTTCGGCCGAGGCCGGCTCCCCGACGGCGAGGGACATCAGGCCGTATCCGGCGCCGAAACCGACGGCGAACACGACAGCCCAAACCCAGACTTTCTCGGAGGAAGGCGAATTCATGGGGGCCATCATAGCGACGGCGCGGAGCGCGACAAGAATTCGGCGCCTCGCAGGTGTGGCCAGCCCGCCGGCAGCGCTCCCGACCGTTTACCCAGGCAGAGAGATCTGGTAGCCCCATCAGTGTGGCCACAACCGATCCGGCCCGCTCCACACGAGGTCTACACCCATGATGAATCTACGCGGCTCCCTCGCCATCGCGTTTCTCGGCATGCTCGCCGTCACCGCTTGCCGGGGCGACGCCCACGGCTCCCCGCCCGACGCCGCCGCCGAGGCTCCGAGCGCGGCCGACGACGCGAAGTCCTTCACCGTGTCGATCGCCGTCCCGGCGCTTCAGGCCGGCAAGAGCGGCGACGCCGTGGTCAGCGTGACCGCGGCCAAGGGCTTCCACTGGAACCTCGAGTACCCAGCCAAGCTGGTCTTCGCCGGCCCGCAGTCGAAGGTGGCGCTGGGCAAAAAGGAGTTCAGCCAGCTCGGTGGCGACTTCAAGGCCACGGAGGCCAAGGCGGACGTGGCGGTCGCGCTCGAGGCCAAGGGGACCGGCACCGAGACGGTGAAGGGCGAGCTGAAGTTCAGCATTTGCAACGACACCACCTGCCTGATCAAGAGCGCGGCGGTGGAGCTGCCGGTGGTCGTCGCGCCCTGACGGGTCGGCGGGGGCCCAAGGGCTTCCGTCCATGGCCAAGCGCCCCCTCCTGCGATTAGGATCGCGCCCGGCGGACCTGTTGCGGGTGGGCAAGCTGGACCTGGAGGCGGTATGGACGACGCGCTGGCGCGGCTTCGAGACATCGAGCGAAGCGTACAGGACGAGTTCGTCGCCAACCGGCGGGTCCTGAGCTTCGACGAGTACTTCGTCCTCTTCAGCGCGGAGCCCGTGCGGCACACGCGGACGGCGGCCGCGTATCTGCGCGATTGCCTGGACCACTACGGCACCTACGAGGTCCAGCGGCCCGGAGGCAGCTCGACGCGCTACGGGCTCTTCGATTGTCCCTGGGAGTCCGACGACGGCGAGCGCGTGCGCCACCGGGTCGTCGGGCATGAAGAGGCCCAACAGCGCTTCTACCGGATGCTGGTGAACTTCATCCGCGAGGGCCGGGTCACGCGGCTGGTGCTGCTGCACGGGCCCAACGGTTCGGCGAAGAGCTCGTTCATCCGTTGCCTCGCCGACGGGCTTGAGCAGTATTCCCGCACCGATGAGGGCGCGATCTACCGCTTCAACTGGGTGTTCCCGTCCAATCGGGTGTCGAAGAAGCGGCTGGGGTTCGCCGACGGGGTGCCGGAGGGGCCGATCGAGAGCTTCGCGCACCTCGACGAGACCGACATCGACGCGCGGCTGCCGGGCGATCTGCGAGACCACCCGCTGCTGGTCCTGCCGCCGGACAAGCGGGCCATCTTCCTCGCCGAGATGCGCGCGTCGGGTCAACTGCCCGCGTCCTTGGAGCTGGGCAGCTACCTGACCGACGGCGATCTCTCGCCGCGGTCCCGGGCCATCGCCGACGCCCTGCTCAACGCCTACCACGGCGATTTCCAGCGGGTGATGCAGCACGTCCAGGTCGAGCGCTTCTTCTTCTCGCGCCGCTACCGCGTGGGGGTGGTGACCATCGAGCCCCAGCTACACGTCGACGCCACGATGCGCCAGGTGACGATGGATCAGGGGCTTCAGGCGCTGCCGCCTTCGTTACGCAGCCTCAACCTCTTTGAGCCGGGCGGCGATCTGGTCGACGCGAACCGCGGCCTCATCGAGTACAACGATCTGCTCAAAAAGCCCCTCGACACGTACAAGTACCTGCTCGCGACCTGCGAAAAGGGCACCGTCGCGCTGCCGAGCGCCATCCTGCATCTCGATCTGCTCTTCATGGCGAGCTCCAACGAGAAGCACCTCAACGCCTTCAAGGAGTACCAGGATTTTTCGTCGTTCAAGGGGCGGATGGACCTGGTGAAGATGCCCTACCTGCGCAACTTCATGGTCGAAAAGGACATCTACGACGAGCAGATCGCCCGGGGCGCGCTGGGCAGCCAGGTGGCGCCGCACACGAGCTACGTCGTGGCGCTGTGGGGGGTTTTGACGCGGCTGCGCAAGCCCGACCCGCAGCGCTACCCCGAGGCGCTGCGGCCGGTGATCAGCAAGCTGACGCCGTTGGAGAAGGCCGAGCTCTATGCCGGCGAACGCGAGCCGGAGGGGCTGACGCCGGAGCTGAGTCGGCTCCTGCGGTCGGTGCTGCCGGAGCTGCTCGCCGAGGGGCAGGAGGAGATGGACTACGAGGGGTCGTTCGGCGCGTCGCCCCGCGAGATGAAGGAGACGATGCTCAACGCGCTGCAGAACCCGCGCTACCACGGCTCAAGTCCGCTGGGCGTGCTCGAGGAGCTGCGCGAGCTGGTGAAGCTGCGCACCGTGTTTGAGTTCCTGCTGCGCGAGCCGGACGGGGGCTACCATGACCACGCGGCCTTCATCGACGCGGTCCAGGCGCGCTGGCTGGACCGGGTGGACGACGAGGTGCGCGCGTCGATGGGGCTGGTCTCGGCGGAGCAGTATGACGAGCTGGTCGAGCGCTACATCCGCCATGTGTCGTACTCGCTGAAAAAAGAGAAGGTCTTCGACGAGGCGGCCGGGCGGATGGAGGAGCCCGACAAGCGCCTGATGGACCAGCTCGAGGGGATCTGGAAGGTCGGCAGCGACCGCGACGGGTTTCGCCAGAACCTGATCGGCCGCATCGGGGCGTGGCGCATCGACTCGCCCGGGCAGCCCATCGACTATCGGCGCCTCTTTCCCCAGCTCTTCCACGCGTTGGAGCAGGACTACTACGAGCAGCAGCGCGGGACGATTCGGCGTCTGAGCGAGCACGTGCTGGCGGTGCTGTCGGACAACCCCGCCCACGCCGACGCGCTGTCGGACGCCGACCGCGAGCGGGCCGAGGTCAGCATCGAGCGGCTGCGCACGGAGTTCGGGTACACGCGGCTGGCGACTCGCGAGGCGCTTGGCGCGCTGCTGGCGCACCGGGGCTAGGCGCGCGGGTCAGGGGCGGTCGCTGACCCACTCTTCACCGTCGGGGCCGATCTCGCGTTTCCAGATCGGGACCTGCTCTTTGAGGCGGTCGATGGTGCGCCGGCAGGCGTCGAAGGCTTCGGCGCGGTGAGCGCTGGCGGCGGCGATCATCACGGCGACGTCGCCGATCTCGAGCATGCCGAGCCGATGGCGCACCGCAACACGAGCGCCGCTGATGGCGGCCTCGACCTCGGCGACGACGGCCTCGAGCTCGGTGAGTGCCATGCGCTCGTACGCCTCGTAGAAGAGCCGGGTGACCTGGCGCCCGCGGGCGTGGTCGCGCACGGTGCCGCTGAAGGTCACCACCGCGCCGTGGGCGGGGCCTGAGACCAGCGCGGTCAGCTCGCCCATGGTCGCGCCCGTGAGCGGGGCGGTGGTCAGGGCGGCCCGAGGGGGTCCGGCGCCGCCCGCGACCGGCGGGATCAGCACCAGCTCGGCGCCGTCGGGGACCACGGCGTCCGCGCTGGCGAACTCGCCGTTGACCGCGACCCGCACCGACGGGAGCAGGGTCTTGAGGCTCGGGTGGCGGACGGCGAGCAGCCCGACGACCTCGGAGACGGTCGCGCCGGTGGGGCACTCGAGCCGCTCAGAGGAGAGGCCGGTGCGCTCGCGAACGTGCGCGAAGTAGAGGACGTTGAGGTCCATGGGTAGGCCCGATAGTATCGGCGTCCTTGACGGACGGGAACGAGATTCTCGACCGAGAGCGTCGATCCCATCCTCGAGAGGTGACAATGCCCGGCGGCCTGTCCGCGTTTCGCCGCGTCGCCGCGGCCCACACCCTCATCCCCGTCGCGCGTGAGGTCTTCGCGGACCTCGAGACCCCGCTCACCGCTTTTTGGAAGCTGCGTCGGGGCCGGTGGAGCTTCTTGCTGGAGAGCGTGGAGGGCGGCGAGCGCTGGGCGCGCTACACGAGCATGGGGACCGAGCCGCGCGCGGTGTTCAGCGGCTTCGGCAGGCTGCTCCGCATCGAGCGGCCGGACGGGAGCGTGGAGGAGCGCGAGCTGGACGACCCGCTGGGCTGGGTGGCCGATCGCTTCGCTGGCGAGCGTCTGTACCAGGACCCGGACCTGCCGCGGTTTTCCGGTGGGTTGGTGGGTGCTGTCGCGTACGACGCCGTGCGGCAGATGGAGCGGCTGCCCGACCTGCACCCGGAGACCGGGGTGCCGGATTTCTGTTGGATGGAGACCGGCCTGGTGCTGGTGTGGGACAACCTCGCGCACCGGGCGGTCCTGGTGTGGCTGGCCCGGGTCCCGACGCCGGACGCGGCGGACGCTGCGTGGGACGAGGCCCAGGCCGCGCTGGACGAAGCGCAGGCTCGGCTCGCGGGTCCCATGCCCCCACTCCCGGCGGTGGATCCCGGCCCGGTCGAGGGCCCCGTGGCCTCCGCGACGGACGCCGAGTACTGCGCCGCGGTCGAGGCGGCGCGCGACTTCATCAGCGCGGGGGACATCATCCAGGTGGTGCTCAGCCGGCGGTTCAGCCAGAAGGCGGCTGGCGTGCACCCGTTTCTGGTCTATCGCGCGCTGCGGCCGCTGAACCCGTCGCCCTACATGTTCTACCTGGAGCTCGGGGAGACCACGCTGGTGGGGGCCTCGCCCGAGGTGCTGGTGCGGTCGGCGGACGGCGGGATCGAGACGCGGCCCATCGCGGGCACGCGACCGCGGGGGGAGACCGCCGAAGCGGATGCGGCCCACGCCGAGTCGCTGCTGGCCGACCCCAAAGAGCGGGCGGAGCACGTCATGCTCGTGGATCTCGGGCGCAACGACGTCGGGCGGGTGTCGCTGCCCGGCAGCGTCGAGGTCCGCGATTGGATGACCGTCGAGCGATACAGCCACGTCATGCACCTGGCCAGCCACGTCAGCGGGAGGCTGCGGCCGGGTGTGGGCGCGGCGGAGGTCATCCGGGCGACCTTCCCGGCCGGGACCCTGTCCGGAGCGCCAAAAGTGCGCGCGATGGAGCTCATCGAGGAGCTGGAGTCATGCCGGCGCGGCTTTTACGGCGGCGCGGTCGGGATGCTCGCGGCGTCGGGCCAGCTCGACCTGTGCATCACCATCCGCACGCTGGTAGCCCGTGGCGGTGAATTTGAGGTGCAAGCCGGCGCTGGGATCGTCTACGACTCGGTGCCGATGACGGAGGCCGAAGAGACACGGAACAAGGCGCGGGCGGTCCTGCGAGCCATCGAGCGGGCGCGAGAGCTCTTCGGCGGGGGCACGTGATGAAGCTATTGATGATCGACAACTACGACAGCTTCACATGGAACATCGTCCAGTATTTCGGCGAGCTGGGGGTCGTGCCGGAGGTGGTGCGCAACGACGTCTGGACCGTCGACGCCATCGAGGCGTTCGGCGCGGACGCCATCGTCATCTCGCCGGGCCCATGCACGCCCGCGGAGGCCGGCGTGTCGGTGCCGCTCATCCAGCGGCTCTCGGGGCGCGTGCCGCTGCTCGGCGTGTGCCTGGGCCACCAATCCATCGGCGCGGCCTTCGGCGGCCGCATCGTCCGGGCAGGCGTCATCATGCACGGCAAGACCTCGCCCATCGCGCACCGCGACAGCGACGTGTTCGCCGGGCTGCCGCAGCCCTTCGCCGCGACGCGCTACCACAGCCTGGTCATCGAGCGGCAGAGCCTGCCCGACTGCTTGGTCGAGACCGCGTGGACGGCGGATCCTGCGGGCCGGACCATCATGGGCGTCGCCCACCGCGAACACCCCACCTGGGGCGTGCAGTTTCACCCCGAGTCCATCTTGACGGAGTCGGGCCGGCCGCTGCTCGCCAATTTTCTCGCGCTGGCACGCGGGGACTCGCCGGCCAGGGCGACACCATGAGCGGCGACGCCCGGCTCCGTGCCGCGATCGCGCTGTTGATCGAAGGGCACGACCTCAGCGCCGGCCAGATGGCGGCGGCGGTCGGTGAGGTCATGGACGGCGGCGTGGCGGACGTCTCGCTGGCGGCGTTCTTGACCGCGCTGCGGATGAAGGGTGAGACCA
>CAZNZH010000006.1:19132-23883 GCA_964577445.1 uncultured Myxococcales bacterium | reverse complement strand
GATCGAGGTGGCGAAGCTGCTGATGGTCGCCTTGGTCAGGAAGCGCGGCGACCCGACGAAGCGACCGCCCTGCCCCTCGATGTCGGTGGTGGTGACCGCGAGATGGTAGTCGTTGTTCCAGGTCGCGGCCTCACCGATGAACTTGCCGAAGTTATTGGCGAGGTTGCTCTGCTCCTCGCTCATCGAGCCGGAGTTGTCGACGACGAACAGGACGTCGACGTTCTGGCCGGACAACTGCGTGAACTCGTCGACCTGGTGCGTCTCGAAGGTGCCTGCGCCGGCCAGCGGCACCACGGCGCTCGGGCTGTCGGCGTCGTTCGATGTGATCTCGAGCTGGCAGGCGTCACCGCCCTCGTCCTGGGGCGCGTAGACGATGTCCCAGGTCACGCCCTCGCCGGCGTTGAGCGTGAGGGGGACACCGGGCGAATCCTTGACCTTGAACTCGACCGTGCAGCCCTGGAGCTTCCAGCCGGTGAGGTCCAGGGGGGCCGTGCCGACGTTGAATGCGCTGATCGTCAGGGTCTGGCTGTGGCAGCCGATCGTCGTCAGGCCGAAGTCGATGTCGTTCGGGAAGACCGACAGGTCAGCGATGCCCGAGCGGGCATGCAGGTTCGCCGCGAACGCGGTGGCGCCGCCGCTCGCCTTGCCTGGGTACACCTGGTGGACCAGCGGGGTGGCGCTGTAGGGGTCGAAGACGCGGACGCCAAAGAACCCGGCGTAGTCGACGAACTCGTCGCCGAAGAGCGGCGCGGTGTCCGGTGGCCGGAAGGTGACCTCGATCTGATAGATCTCGCCGGCCTTCAGGTTCTCCGGCGTGGCCAAGGGCGGGCCCCAGGAGTATCCACCGACCGAGTACAGGGTGCTGTCGCCGTTCTGCTTGACCGTGTTTGCGGGGTCGGGGCACGCCGCGCCGAAGAAGCCGCCGGAGCAATCATTGACGAACGCGCTGTGAAACGAGCAGTTGCCGGAGCCGATGACCTCGACCTGAGCCGTCAGCGTCTTCGTGAACCCGCGCGGCACGATACCGAAGTCGAGCTGGCTGGGCACCAACTTGATGTCGCAGTTGGGCGAGCCGGTGCGTTGGGCCTTCAAGTCCACGGGCCAGTCGGGCGTCGCGGGGAAGTTCGAGTGAATGATCACCTCGCCCCACTCGATGCCGGTGTCCGTACCCAGGTTGGTGAACGTGATCTGGACCACCCGCCCCTCGCCGGCCGCCAGCGTGCCGCTGGTCGGAACCGCCGCGGTCGGTCCCCAGGTCTCGTCGGTGACGAGCTTGAACTCGATCTTGCTGTTGGTGTCGGTCTCCGTCAGGGAGATGCCGGTGACCTCAAGCGGCGCCGAGCCCGCGTTGAAGAGGTTCAGCTTGCGGGTGCGGGCGTTCTGCTGCGCTACGAAGCCGAACTCGAGCAGCTCGGGCGGGTTGACCTGCAAGACGGGCGACTCGGCGCGGCCGTAGATGCTGACCACCGTGACGCCGTCGTCTTTGGGATCGTTGGACTCGATGATGACGCCGCCCAGAGGCGCCCCCGTCAGCGGCAGCGCGGTCGTGGGCGTAAACGAGACCTCCAAAGAGAGCGGCGGATCCTCCGGCGCGATCGAGAAGGGCAGCGTCGGCAGGCCGGTGACCGCCACCTCGGGCAGCGACCAGCTCGCCAGTGAGAGCGCGGTGATGACCAGGGGTCGCGTCCCGGCGTTCGCGATGTTCAACGGCAGCTTGTGCGTCTCGCCCGTCGCCCGCCAACCGAAGTCCACCGGGTTCGGAAACAGCGTCATCTCGGGGCCGACCTCCTCACCCCGGAGCAGCACGTCGAACTGCTGCGACACCGAGCTGAGGGTCGCCGTCACCGACAGGAACTCACCGTCCGGCCCGCCTCCGGTCGGCGTGTAGATGGCCTCGAGGGAGAACACCGCGTGCGGCCCGATCGTGTAGGGCAAGGCTGGCGCATTGGCGACGGCGAAGTCGCTGAAGGCGCTCCCCTTGGCCACTTCGATGCCCGTGACCACGATGTCCTGGCCGCCCGTGTTCGTGAACTCGACCGTGCGTGGCTCCGAGTCGCCGGTGCCCACTTTGCCGAAGTCGACGGGGTTCGGCACCGCGATGAGTGTGCCGGCGCCGCCGACGATATTGATGGGGACCTCAAGCCTGAGAGTGCTCGAGTTCGAGGTCGCGATGTTGGTCGCGATGAGCAACCGACCGACCCCGCCCAAGGTCGCCTTCGGATCGTAGTTCACGACCATGGTCGTGGACTCGCCCGCCTCAAGCTGGGTGCTCAGGGGCTGCACGATCGAGAGGTCCGAGTTCGAGTCGAGCGAGAGCTCGACGGACCGCAACTGCAGCGTTCCGCTCTTGCCGCTGTGGGTGATCGTGACCGTTCGCTCGCTGTGCTGACCGATGGCCGGCTGGGCGAACGAGATGGGGTCGGGGACGACCGTGATGAGGATCTCAGCGCCCTGGCTGAACCCGCCGCTACCGTCGCTGTCGCTGCACGCGACGAGGGGGGTCAGGAGGGCCAGCGTGGCGATGCTGATCCAGAGCTTCCGCATGGGACTCACCGTGTGGTCAAGGGGAGCGAATGATACCCTGGGGTCGTGACGGCACTGAGTGACACCAAGAGCCGCGCCAGCCTATACCAACCCGGCGCCTCGATGAAATGGCTTTGTCACCCGCGACGCATCCCGACGCGTAGGGCCTTTTGATTGCTGAGCTCGCGCCGTAGCTAACGACGCCCGAGGCGGATAAATCGACAGGGGCGCCGCCTCCACGTCATCGAGGAGATCTGCGGCCCTCAGGGCGAGGGGAAAAACGGCGACTTGTAGTTGGGGATGATGCGGTAGGCCCCACCGGGCTGCGTGATGAGCGTCACGTCGCCGCTGGGCCAGGCCACGGTCGCGACCTCCCACATCGCAGAATCTACCAGCTCGACGTTCGCCACCTCGAACCTGAGCGACGAGTAGATGTAGACGCGCACCGTCGCCTTCGAGGGACCGAAGCCGTGGTCCGACCAGTAGTGGACGCCCACCTTATAAGTGAGCCCCTCCTCGGGGAGGTTCAGGTTCAGGTTCTCAGGACCCGCGCCGTCGGTGTCGTCACGGTCGAGGCCCGGGTTGTCGTCCACCGTCGGGTCGAGCGAGCCCCAGTTCGGGTGCGCGTTGAACCAAAAGCAGTCGAAGGGCTGGTCGAACCACCCGTCCAGCTTGCCGTCGCCGTCGACGTCTTCGCCTGTCGCGAAGGGATGCACGAAATGGAGGTCCAGGTCCGCGCCGGCCTCGGGGCCCTCGTCGGTCTGGTCCGGGTCTCCCTCGGTGTTCCAGACCAGCTCGACGTGGATGGCCTCGTCGGGCACCACCAGCACGCGATACTCCGCGACGTCGCACGACTCTTCGTCGTTATGATCGAACACTCTGAGCCGGAAGATGTACTCGCCCGCCACGTTCACCTCAAAGGTGGGGTCGGGGGCCAGGAAGCTCGGCAGGAAGAACGACTGCGAGCCCACGGGCTGCTGGGCCTCCCACTCGTAGCGCTTGATGCCATTGGACGGGAGACTCTGCGAGCCCAAGAGGTGCAGCTTCGTCTGGGGGATCACCTCGTCGCCTTCTTGAACGATGATGACGGCGGTCGGGCACTCGACCGAGACGCCGTAGCCGCTCACCTCGACGTCCAGCTCGGGGACGAAGGTGTTCGACTTTACATGGACGAGCCCCACATCGGGGATCGGCTTTCCGGTGCCATCGAGCGGGTTCACCTCGTCGGGCAGGTAGGTGACCGTGAAGCTCGCCGTCGCGTTGATCGGCAACATGATCGGCGAGTCGCCCTCACCGATGGCGCCCACGCCGGGCTCCACGACGCCGCCGTTGGCTAGCGGCATGCCGCCGAGATCGAGCGTGAAGTCGCCGGCGCTCTGAGGATCGAGAACGATCTCGCTGATCAGCAGGTCGGCGGAGACGCCCTCACCGCAGGACTTCACGTCGACGGTGATCGAGTGAACATTGCCGACCAGCTTGCCGCCGAAGCTGACCTTCTTCGGGCTCAGCAGAATGCAGGGACCAGCTTGGTTGCCCACCAGTGGGACCTGTAGCCCGCTCTTGTGCAGCGGGTCGTTGGTGAAGAGCACGAGCTGCGCCTGGGCGCTGTCGGGCCCGGTCGGGCTGAACCGCGTCGTGAGGACCGTGGACGCGGTGCCGGCGGGGATGACTATGGGCGTCGCGAAATCCACCCGCTGCATCGTCTCGACCGAGACGGGCCACTCCCCGATCGTGACGTTGGCGTCGTCCGTCTGCAGCAACGCAAACGACGGGCTCCCGGACAGCGTGAAGGCCGACACCTCCAGATCCCCGACGCCGATATTAAGGATGGTGAGGCCCTTCAGCTTGACCTTCGACTCGGCGACGTTCTCGAAGTTGACCGGGCTCGGGCTCACCTGAATCGCCGGCGCGCCGCCCTCCACTTCGATAGTGAAGTGCAAGAGATCGCGGCTGTTGAGCTTGCTGTTCGAGCGGACGGTGATGGAGCCCGTCGGGATGATCTCCGCAGCCGGGCGGGTCATCATCAGATCGACGAAGAAGCGCTCGCTGCCCTCGTCCGTCGAGTTGAAGGGCTGCACCTCGACCACGTTGCTCGGCGCCGGGAGCGCCTGGGACCCTTGGGGGACCAGCCGGAAGACGCCGTCCGGCTGACCGCTGACGCTGACCTCCGAGAGCCGGAGCGGCGCGTTGCCGAGGTTCTCGATCTGGAGGGTCGCGACGCGCGCCTC